>JACZVE010000002.1 GCA_022572825.1 SAR324 cluster bacterium | reverse complement strand
TAGGCGCGCTGCACGGACCCTGCCTGGCCGCGCCGCTTGCTCAGACCTCGCCTCATGTGGCGGAGAATCTGGCGGAACTCAGGGACTTTCTGTTCGACTCCCAACTGCGGGCCACTTATCCCTGCCGATTGCTGCATGCGCCGGTCTCGGCGGGGCCCGTCAGCGGAGCGCTGCTGGGCGGCAACCTGGCCGTGCTCACCGCCGCGCTCGGCACGCCCTGGTCGCTCGATACGAGGGGCGCGATCGTATTCTTCGAGGAGGTCAACGAGGCGCCCTACCGCATCGATCGATGTCTGACTCAGTTCCGTCAGGCGGGCTTGCTCGATCAGGTGGCAGGCGTCGTGTTCGGACACATGACCCGCTGCGAGGGCGAGCCGCCGGGACTGCTCGAGGCCGTGCTGCGCGATCTGTTCCGGAATGCGCCTTACCCCGTCGCCGTTGGCCTGCCGGCCGGTCATGACGGTCGCAACCGCACCCTGCCCCTCGGGCGAATGGCCAGCCTTTCCTTCGCGGCCGGCCATGACGGCGCCGAAGGAACCCTGCACGTGCGATAGGCCGGTGCGCCGATGAGGGCCGGTCACCACCCGCGGCATGCCTGACATGCGAAGTGGAGCAATTCATGGATGCCCAGGCAATGGCCGGAACCATACGGCTGGAGAAAAAACAGATAGAATTGCCCCCCGCAAATCCACTATGAGAAACCGTTAGCTTCCCGCGGACGGCAACGCTAATGGTACACAGTGGATCAGGTGGAGTCGGCGTTCGACATCCCAGCGGGAGCGATGGCCTCCATGGGGAAATTAGCGGCGCTCCAGGCATAAATGCCGCCCATGAGCGGGCGCACTCGTTCCACGCCGGCCTTCTTCAGCAGGAGCGCCGCCCGGGCGCTCGTGAATTCATTGGGTCAAGAACAATAAAGAACGACGTCCCGGTCCCGTGGAATTTCCTCCAGGCGCTGCTCTATCTCATCCGGGGCGATCCACACAGCGCCTGGAATACCGAAGGGTGACAGTTCAAATTCGAGCTTGTGGCGTAGGTCCACAATTGCAGGATTACCACCGGCGTCGATCATCTGCTTCAGTTCATCGATCGATATCCGCCCGATAAGCAAGCGGTGGATCAGGCGGCGCCGGACGAGATATTTATAAACGATGTAGGCGGCCAGGATCGCGGCCACGATCACCAGTACCCAAAAACCCCATTCCGCGGCGTACACCGCCACCTGCTCGATTTGATTGCTGAACAGTTGGCCAAGGCCCATAAAAGCGATGACCCAAATCACTGCCCCGGCCAGGTCGAAAAACAGGAAGCGAGCGTATGATGCGCCGAAAATCCCCGCGAGCGGCGGAGCGGCCGTGCTGTATCCCGGCAGGAACTTGGAAAACAGGAGGGAGCGAAGACCGAACCGGGCATAGGCCCGTTCGGTTTTGATCTTACAGGTGTCCGGCTCCAGCGAGATACGACACAATAGCGCCAAAATGCTGCCGCCCCTGCGGCGGCCAAGTTCAAACCAGAGGATGTCCGCGATGACCGCGGCGATGACCGCGGCGACAGGGGCGAGCGAAATGGTCATTTTCCCCGCTCCCACCAGACCGCCTGCGGCGATCAGGAACAATTGGCTCGGCAGCGGCAGCCCGAGTTGTTCCAGCAAGATCACCGTGAAGAGGACTATCGCACCATATTCTGTCAAGAACTGTATCACCTCATCCATTTTCTTCCCTCCGTCCCGGGAAAGGATTTTCCCAGACAGTATAGACAAACTCTTGCGCCCCCGGAAAGCGAGGAACCTTATCAGAATGTCTCCGAGTTGCCCTTAGCATTATATCGGGTTGTCCAAATTGTCATGAAACTAAAACGGGATACTCGGATTTATCGGCAATTTTCCCCCAGGGCGTTCGCCCACATTGGTTTCATTAACGATGCGCATTACCTGGGCTTGGCCGCCGGCGGGTAGCTATCGGGCCCGACACTCACCGGATACGCGGAAGAATGGTCAACCGCGTTGAGCCGATTGCGCTGCATGGAATTGAAAAAGAGGACAATTTATGAGCGCTCCGGAAATTGGAAAGAATCTTCCTGAAGTTGCTTTGCCGTCGGTTTCCCTTGCGAAGGTCTTGAAGGGACAAAAGGCGCTGGTGACCGGTGCCAACTCGGGCATCGGTAAAGCCACGGCGATCTGCCTGGCTCAGGCCGGCGCGGATGTGGTCGTCAACTATTTTTCCGGAGACGATGCCGCCCGGCAGGTGGTTGCCGACATCCAGAAAAGCGGTAGCAAGGCCATTGCCCACCTGGCGGACGTTTCCCGGGAAGATCAGGTGCAGGCGATGTTCAAGCGGATGATCGAGGAGTTGGGAACGATCGATATCCTGGTCAATAATGCCGGCCTGCAGCAGGACGCCGCCTTTGAGGAAATGACTTTGCAGCAGTGGAACACGGTGCTGAATGTGAACCTCACCGGCCAGTTTCTCTGTGCCCGCGAAGCCGTGCGGGAGTTCAAGCGCCGGGGCGTGGTGAAGGAGGTCTCTTGCGCGGCGGGTAAGATCATCTGCATGAGTTCCGTGCACGAGGTGATTCCCTGGGCGGGACATGTGAACTACGCCGCTTCCAAGGGTGGCGTGATGCTCATGATGAAAAGCATCGCACAGGAGGTGGCGCGCTATCGCATCCGGGTTAACAGCATCGGCCCGGGAGCGATACGCACCCCGATCAATACCGCCGCCTGGGAAGCGCCCGCGGCGTACAACGAGTTGATGAAATTGATTCCCTACAACCGGATCGGCGAGCCGGAGGACATCGGCCGAGCCGCCGTCTGGCTCGCCTCGGACCATGCGGACTACGTCAACGGCATCACTTTGTTCGTGGATGGCGGAATGACCCTGTATCCCGGATTCGCCGAAGGAGGCTGATCGAAATTCTGTGAGCTGCCTTGAAAGCGCACCGCTATATGACTTGTTGGAGCGGCTGGGCTGAGGAAGACTCTCCGGTGCTTCTGCATATCGGCAGCGTGGGTGCCCCAGTCCCGTCTCGGCGCGGCTGCGCTTGTTGGATGGCGAGCCGGTGGCGATGCAGGTGGTTGCGGTGGCGCGCAAGGGTGTCAAACGCGACACAATCCCGAGAATGGTGGGCATGCCTGGCGCGGGCGGTTAATCATGATTGCCCGACAACGGGCTGCGATGGCCGCCCCACTTTTCCGCGCCACTTTTCACGGCGCCTCTTTTCACGGCGCAAAAAACTGATATAATCTCGCGATTGTCGTCCCTGCTGGGCGAAGTTCGGGCCTGCGCGCCGGCCAAATGGCGACGTACGGATCAACGGGTCGCTATCATTGTTCCGCGGCCGGGCAATCCTGCGGGCAAGGAGAAGGGCGCCGCATTGATTTTGACATGACGCCCGTTGGTAACTTTTTTCATCTAACCAGGATTCAATTATGGAAGGTTTGCTGAATTCGGCTCTCAAACTCGGATTGGTCTGCCTTGGCGCCGCGCTGATTTTGGGCGCCCTTGCCAGCGGGAATGCGTACGCACAGGACGGGAAAACGTTGTTCGTGCAGAAAGGCTGTATCGCCTGCCACGGCGCGGAGGGTAAAGCCCCCATTCAACCCAGCTATGCGAAGTTGGCTGGGCAGCAGGCAGCGTACATCGTCGTCCAGCTCAAGGCCTTCAAGGCTCAGAAACGCACAAGCGGGCAGTCCGCGTTGATGTGGGGCATGGCCGCCCAACTCAGCGACTCCGATATGGAGAAGATCGCCAAGTATCTTGAAGGGGTGAAGTAGAGCCAGGCAAGACACACGGCCTCTGGCGCGTCCCGGCAGCCGGCGGAATATCGCCCGCCGCGGTATCCGTCCTGCCCCGGCCCTGTTTCGCCTGGGCACTTTCGTCCAGCCAGCGAGGCTGCCTTGTCGACCGGCGTGGACGGGGGCGCGCAGGGAATCTCAACCGCAGTAGCGCTTGCCGCGGCCGAAATGCACGTTCAGGCCGATGCGCTACCGGGGCTGCGCCCGTGAAGCGCTTTGTGCGTGGATCGCTCACCCCGGCGCGCCGCTGCTTGGGGCCATGGCGCCCTGAAGCATGCCACCCACCATTTATCCGTCTGGCCAGCGCTTGGCGTGTGCGCCGAGGAGACCGGGACCATGCCCAAGGTGTTCAGCCTGGAGTTCAAGGTGCGCGACTACGAGTTGGATCTGTTCGGCGTCGTCAACAACGCCGCATACCTGAATTATCTCGAGCACGCCCGCCACGAGTTTCTCCACGGCATCGGCATCGACCCGGCGGAAATCGCCGTCGCCGGGCGCGCGCTGGCCCTGTCCAAAATCAACGTGCATTACCAGAGTCCGTTGCGTTCGCGCGAACACTTTCGCGTGGAGGCGACGATCGGGGAGCTCCGGGGAGCGCGCGTGGCGATCGACCAGCGCATCGTCAGTCAGCCGGAGGGGCGACCGGTTTTGCGGGCGCGCGCCGTGGCCGTGTTCCTCGATGAGCGGGGGCGGCCCCTGCGGATCAGCGAGCCCCATCGGGCCGCCTTGCTGCCTTACCTGGTCGACCCATGACGCCGAGGCGCGTCCGCTGACCGATCAATCCACGGGAGTATCCACGCGAGGGGTGTGCGGCGGGAAGTGACAATCGGGACGGCGCCACTGCAGCCGATTTGACATCCCCCCCAGGGGGATAGTATGTTCGCATCAGGGAGGTGACCGATGACCGAGACGGGAAACGTCATCCCTTTAAATGTCTCGCAATCCTATCTTGACCAGGCTTCCTCAAAGGCGCTCGCGGACCGGCTCGCCAGGATCGAGGGCCATCTGCGCTCGGTGCGCCAGATGGTGCTGGATCATCGCTGCGCCGACGAGATACTGCTGCAGCTGGCCGCCGTTAAGGCTGCGCTGAACCAGTTCGCCAGCAAGCTCCTCGATCACGAGCTGACGGCCTGTATGCGTTCCTGCATGGAGGGCAATGCGGATGACCGGCTCAAGAAGGTCACCAAAGTTCTATCGACGCTGCTGAAGCAAAGCTGAAGGTGGCGCCGCCGCTCCATCCTTTTCCCTCGCCGGAGCTCCGCTAGGAGAGGTGGAGAGGTGACAAAGTTAGTTTGGAACTGTCGGGGGCAGTCGGAACGCGCATCCAGCGGCATGGATTAATCGTCGTTAATTCGGGGTGGGGGCACGCATGAGAGATAAAACAGTGGAAGATCCCATCGAGGAATGGCGATATGCGGAACGGAAACCCACCTCGCCAACGGGCTATGTTTGGGCCGTGATCCTGATCAGCATCGCGCTTGGGTTTTGTTGTTATCTGCTGCTCAATCTCTGAGGGGTTGGGCGGGGGACCCTGAAACCGAAGGTGAGCCCGATCCCTGAATTTTCCTCACCGGGGTTCAATGGCCCGTCCGATTCACGCCCTTACTTCGGCTGGGCCCGACGGATGATTGACGGTACGAAAGAGGATTAGATGCCGGGAAAATTCCTGTATCCTCTCCTGCTGGCGCATGTGGTGTGCTGCGGCGGGATCCTGTTGCTGGTCGCGCTCGGCTCCGCCGGTCTGGCCGCCATTTTGGGCTGGCTACTGGACCCGGTCGTACAAGGCGCTGGTCTGCTGGCGCTGGCGGTGCTGCTGGCCGCCCTATGGAAGCGGAGAACCCCGCAAGGTGGGTTCCATCTCAAAGGCCACCGTTCTGAAAAATAGTCCGGGGATTGATGTCGGCTGCGCGCCAGCCGGCAAAATGGCCGCACGTAACGAATCCAATCGATGGTCGGGAACGCCATGCGAAGAAGTCGCCGGAACGGAACTCGGAAGCCCGTGAACAATGTAATCCGCTTCTCTCTCGCCGCAATCTCCGCGGCGATGGTGCTGGCCCTGCTCATGGCCGGCACCACAACGGCGCAGGCCGCAGCGCCGCTCCCCGATTTCAGTGTGGACACCTTCAACGGACCGTATGCCTTTTCCGAGCAGAAGGGGAAAACATTGATCTATTTCTTCTCCTTCCCCGGCTGACCGCAATGTGCGCTGGAGGCTCCGGCGCTGGCCCGCATTCAGTCGGAATACCGGGATCGTAACCTGGAGGTGATCGCGGTCAACGTGTTCTCGCAATTCTCCCTGGAAGATTGGGAAAAATACTGGAGGGAGGTTGGCGGTGGAGATGTGATCTACGCCCACGATCCCAGGCGGGAAGCCATCAGGACGCTCAATGTGAGAACGGCGGGCGCAACGGTGATCATCGACAAGCAGGGTCGGATCGCTTTTAAGGACCAGTTCGCCACCACTTACGAGGAATTAAAGGAAGCAGTGGAGAAGGCACAGTAATCGATCACTCAACCGATGCTTCCCAAGTAAGAGGGCCGTGGCCAGGCCTTCGCCTAATTTTAGATGTGACCTCTCCATACCTACCCCTCCCCGTAAAATCGCTTTTTGCCGAAGCAGTGGCCTATGGTGTTGCACGCCCAGACACCGCTTGCATCCTGGAAAATCAAGACGCCGGGGCCACCATCGTTATCGATCGCTATCGATCGGGAAGGGCGGGAGGTGTTCGGTGATCTGAGAGCCACGCATTATGCCGTTTTGTATACCGCGATGGAAAACGCGTTATGACCCAATTGCAGCAGTATTTTGCCAACTGGATGGGGATGTTGGTGGATCATCTCCCCGTCGGCTACGCCTTCGGCGCCGGCATGATGTCCACGGTCAATCCTTGCGGATTCGCTCTGCTTCCCGTTTATCTCTCGCTGTACCTGGGGACCCAGGAAAGCGGCTTCTACCAAACATCGCCGCTGTTGCGCGGCTTAAAAGCCCTGATGGTGGCGGCGATGGTTTCGGCTGGCTTCGTTGCCCTCTTCGCTGCCATGGGTGTGTTGATCTCGGCGGGGGGGCGGATTCTCATTGCGGCGATGCCCTGGATCGCCATGGTGATCGGCCTGGGTCTCACCGTCCTGGGTCTTTGGATGCTGACGGGGCGCCATCTTTCGCTGGGGCTGTTCAGCCGCCTGGGCAGCCGCATCGGAGATCCCAGAACCACCGGCATCCGGGGGTTCTTTCTCTTCGGGCTCGCCTTTGGCGCCACCTCGCTGAGCTGTACCCTTCCCATCTTCCTGGTCGTGGTCGGCAGCGCACTGGCGGCGGGCAGTTTCTTGGCCGGGATGGCCCAGTTTTTCAGCTATGGGCTGGGGATGGGTGTGGTGCTCCTCCTGCTGACCCTGGCAGTGGCTCTGTTCAAGGAAGGGCTGATGGTCGCCAGGATCCGCAAGGTCATGCCCTACGTTCACCACGTCACGGCCGTGTTACTGATTCTGGCCGGCTCGTACATCATCTACTACTGGCTCTTCCCCGGAGGGATGCTGGTCAGTTTCTCCTGAACCGGGTTGCTTATGCGGGCTTGCCCGGGAATCGAGCCCTCGCAACGGGGGTTTGGGGGCGCCACGGCGCTTGCGCGTCGCGCGCCGTTTCCCCCAAAAAGGTTGTTCTCGGATATAATTACAGGCCTTTTAGGGTTCGGCGGGTTCTACGATTGGTTGCTGGCTGGGTGCAATATTGCCGCTTGCGCGCACGCACGCGGGTGAGGGCCGCGCCCACCTGGCGGGCCAGCCCGCAATCGGCTTCGGCGGCGCGGGCGAGCGCCTCCGCGAAGCTCGCGGCAAGCGCCGTCTCGTCCAGCAGGTTGTTGCCGATGAGCAATACGTCCAGCCCGGCCTGGATCCCCTGCACGCACGCCTCCTGGGTGCTCAGGACGCGCTGCAGCCCCTGCATCTGCAGATCGTCGGAAATCAGCAGCACCTCCGGCCGGCGCCCGCGCAGGGCCCCTAGCGCCCGTGCCGACATGGAAACCGGGCGGCCCGGCTCCCACTGCGCGACCATGCCGTGACTGACCAGAATCGCCTGGCCGGGCAGCGCCGGCGCCAATTCGTCAAACAGGGCCAATTGCGCGTCGTCGAGGGTGTGGCTGAGGTCGGTCAGCGCCTCGTGGCTGTTGACCGCGGCGCCGCCCAGGCCGGGATAATGTTTCAGGCACAGTCCCAGCCCCGCGGCGCGCGCTGCTTCGCCGAGGATGGCCACGTTGGCGCGCACCTCCGCGGGCTCGGCGGAATAGGCACGCTCCACCGCCCCGATGTCCGGATTGTCGGGGTTGAGGTTGAGGTCGATCACGGGCGCCAGGTTGTATGAGATGCCCAGCGCCCTCAGCTCGGCGTAGCTTTGCCGCGCCAACGCCGCTTTCGTTGCGGGCGGCAGGCGATTGAACGCCCATGCGCTGGGGAGGGGCGCGAATCCCCGCGATTTCTTGAGGCGGCACACCTTGCCGCCCTCCTGATCCACGAATATCAGCGGCCGCGTGGGCAGGGCGGCCACCTCGGCGCAGAGGCGACGCACCTGATCGGGGCTCTTCACGTTGCGCTCGTAGCGGCGCGTCTGCACGTCGTAGTCGAAGAGGATCACGCCACCCAGGCCGTAGCGCGCCGCGAAGTCGCGCAGCCAGCGCGGCACCACCGTGCCCTGGAAGCCCAGCACGAACAGCTCGCCGATGCACGCGGATGGGATCATGAACCCTGGATTGCAGTTTCTCCACCGGCGGGGGGGCACACCAATCCCCGCGCGCTGCCCCTCCCCTCTCAGGGCGAGAGGCGATTCACGAGCCAGCCCTCCGCACCCAGCGTGTATCGGAATCGGTCGTGCAACCGGTTTTCGCGGTGATGCCAGAACTCGAATTGCGAAGGCAGCAGGCAGTAACCGCCCCAGAATTCCGGACGCGGCACGTCGCCTCCCGCGAAGCGCTCACGGAGAGCCTCGACCTTTGCCATCAGCACCTCGCGGGAGGCGATGGGCTCGCTTTGACGGGAAGCCCAGGCGCTGAGCTGGCTTTCCCGATCACGGGTGGCGAAGTACGCATCGGACTCGGGCGGCGCCAGCGGTTCTACCCGGCCCTCCAGACGTACCTGCCTGCCCAGGGGCTGCCAGTAGAACAGCAGCGCTGCGTAAGGATTGGTAGCCAGTTGCCGGCCTTTGCGGCTGACGTAGTTGGTAAAGAAGCGGAAGCCGCCCCCCTGCACGCCCCTGAACAACACTATGCGCAGGGAAGGCGGCCCCCCCGCGTCGGCGGTTGCCAGCGCCACGGCATCAGGCCGGGGATCGGCGGACTCGGCGGCGGCGTACCAGGTCGCGAATGACCGGTAGGGATCGGAATCGAGGGCAAGTTCGGGGTCGATCAGCATAGCGAGCTGCGAACAGGCGCCAGTGTGGGCCGCGCCTGCCCAGTCATGCGATGGCTCTGTCTGTTGCGGGCACCGCCGAGGCTGGAGGCCGGCCGTGGTAAGAACCGCTGGAGAACCCTACCGCGCCTGAAAGGTCACAGGAATGCGACGTCCGGTGCGAGCGGAAAGACCACCTTTAACTGCGTTTCCCTGCCTTGCTCGCTGTACACTTCCAGGGTGGCGTTTTGTTTTTCCACCCAATCCTTGGCGATCAGCAATCCCAGACTCTGTCCATATTCCGCACACACTTCCTCATCGCGCGAAGCATCCACCCAATCGAACAGTTTGTCCAGTTGGGCCTTGCTCATCCCGGGTCCCGTGTGTGCGAGCCAGATGGCTGCCGCATCCCTGCCTTGCGGGGAGAGGGTCACCGAAAGGGTGTCGTCTTTGGGAGGGGGCACGCAGGGCCTTGTCGTACGGGGCCGCGGGAATGGCAGCGTCGCGCGCGCCGTCGCCGCGAACGAGACGGTATGGACGCTCGTTGCCGCGCGGCGCGTTGTGCCGGAACCCAGCAGGCGTCCGCGGTAGCGGAGCCCGGGCGGCGCCTGCCGAGGAAACCTATCCGTGGCAGGAACGGCGCGCGGCAGCAACGGCGCGTGGCTCGCCCAAGGGCGCTCAAACGCTGTGCGCACGCGATGCTGGGGGGGGCCGTTGACCCCGGCCGCCCAATTGCCGACGATAGACGAGAACGAGACGCCGTCGCGTCCTGGCCGCTGTGCCCGTGGCAAAGCTGCGGCGGCCGCGGCAGTCAAACCGTCGGCGAAGGCGGCCACTTGCGAGCGCCGTGGCCACGCCGCGGACTACACCCGGGACCTTCCCGCGATGACAGAGCAGCTATATTTCGAGGACTTCTCCGTCGGGGACAGCTTCGAGAGTCCCGCAAGGACACTCACGGAGGCGCATTTCCAGGCATTCGCCGAGCTGACGGGCGACAATCACCCCATCCACTACGACTTGGAATACTGCCGGCGGCGCGGCCACCCCGAACGCCTGGCCCACGGACTGCTCACCACTGCGATGACCGTGCTGGGCGCGACGAGTCTCGCGCCCCGCGTACACGAGAGTATGCTCGGCTTCCTGGAGCAGTCCATGCGCTTCGTCGTGCCGGTGTACGTGGGAGACACGCTGGGGCCCAAGCTGATCGTGACGGAGCTGCGGCCCCAGCGCACTACCGGTCTGCTCTCCTTGCGCGCCGAGTTGCGCAATCAGCGCGGGGAACTGGTGGTGGAGGGGCGGCACGTCTATCTGGTGAAAAAACGCAGGCCCGCCGAGCGGCGTTAACCCCTCGGCGGCACGCGCGTTCTGCGGCGTCAGGGCTTCTTGCCCGAGGCGGGCTGGGCCGCCTGCAATGAGGCGGCGCGTCCCATCAAAGATTGGATGCGCGCCACCATCCGCTCGGGATGCTCGATCAGGCCCTCGACCAGCAGGCAGTTGTCGAACAGTTGCTCGGCCAGCTCCTTCAGGGCCGGATGGAGCGGATCTTCCGCGCGCAGGTTCGCCATGTCCCGGATCAGCGCGTGGGCCGGATTGACCTCCAGCACCTTGGGCGTGCTTTGGAAGTCGCTGTTGAGCAGCTTCATCATCTTTTGCAGGTTGCCC
Organism: SAR324 cluster bacterium; assembly: GCA_022572825.1. Classification (GTDB taxonomy): domain Bacteria; phylum SAR324; class SAR324; order SAR324; family JACQKK01; genus JACZVE01. Next base: position 15,575 of record JACZVE010000002.1, on the reverse strand, counting down.
GGGATGCCGTCCGTGGAAACCAGGACGGCGGGGCTATCCACCAGGCGCTTGGAGGTCTTCACGTCGCTCACCTGGTCGCCCAGGGTCTGCTTGATGAACGACAGCAGGCCATCCAACACCTCTCCGCCAAGGGCTTCGCCCGCGGCCGGCGCGGGCTGGTCCTGCTCTACGGGTGCACCCGCGCCCCCCAGGGTCGTGAGACATATCCCCGCAAAGATCAGCACAATCCCTACCCAATGGTAGGCGCGCAGCACCTCTCCCAGAAAGGCGATGGCCAGCACCGTTGTGAAAACCGGGTGCAGGTGCACGAAAACGCCGGCCCTGTTGGCGCCCACCTGCGACACCGCGCTGTTCCACAGCGCGAACGCGATCACCGAGGCGAACAGCGCCACATACACCACCGTCAGCACCGTCGCCAGAGTGAACGCCATTCGGCTTCCGCGCGCCAGTTCCCAGCCATAGAACGGCGCCAGCATCACGGCGCCCAGCGCCGCCATGGCGGTGAGCAGCACCATGGGTTCCAGACCCGCGGGGCGGCGCTTGAGCAGCACCGTGTACAGGCTCCAGGCGGGCAGGGCAGCAATGGCCCACAGATCCCCCGGCGTAAAGCTCAGCGACAGCAGCCGGGCGGCCTCGCCTTTGCTGACGAGGGCGACCACTCCCAGCAATGACAGGGCGATGCCGATCAACTGCCTGCGCGTGACGCCCTCCCGGAAAATCAGCCAGGAAATCAGCACGATGATGATGGGAATGGTGGAGTTGAACAGGGCCGCATTGATGGCGGTGGTGGTGTTGAGCGCCTGATAGATCAATGTGTTAAACAGCGCCACCCCCAGGAAGCTCAACGCGGTGATGATGCGCCACTTGCGGAGAATCAGCCTGCGCGCCCGCCAGAGGGGCCGACCGGTGAAGGTGAGCAGCACCGCCAGCGCGCCCGTCCACCGCCAAAATGTCAGCCCGATCGCCGTGACCTCGGCGTGCATGGCGCGGCCGACGAGCCAGTTGCCGGACCAGCACAGCATGGCCAGCGTCATAAACAGGTACGGCGAGCGCAGTACCGCGCCCAGGCGGCTACCCCGATGGGGCTTCATTCCGTCGGCTACTTTTATGGGGAGTGCGCGCAGATGAGGGGTATCCGCGCGCGGGGCGAGGCTTGCCGCAACGGGCCATCGTGCGCCTACGGCTCGCGCGCCAGCGTCACGCCGATCATTGTGTCGCGCGTCACCAGGCCGGCCAGCGCCGCCTCGTCCATGCCCTCGCTGCCGTGCGGCCGCACGGGCACCACCAGGTAGCGGCAATCCGCCGTGCTGTCCACCACGCGGATCTCCACGTCATCCGGCAAAGACGTGCCGAACTCGGCCAGCACGCCGCGGGAATCCTTGACCGTGCGGGCGCGGTAGGCGGGGCTTTTGTACCAGGCGGGCGGCAGCCCCAGCACGGCCCTCGGGTAGCAGGAGCACAGGGTACACACCACCACGTGGTGCAGCCGGGCCGTGTTCTCCAGGATCACCAGCTTGGGCGCCACGCTCATGTCGATGCCCAGCTCGGCAGCGGCGGCCTTGCCGTCCGCCAGGGCGCGCTGGCGATAGGCGGGGTCCGTCCAGAACTTCGCCACCAGACGCGCGCCCTGCTCCGGGGTGGTGGCGTCCATTATTTCGATCTGCCGGGTCACGTCCGCGGCGGCGAACAGGCCCTTCTCGATCAACAGCTCCCGCAGGGCGATTTCCAGCAGCACGTGCTCGCTGGGCGGGCCTTCCACCTCCTCAACGGGCGCGTGCGGGTCGTGGTCGGAGTGGTGGTCGTGGGGGTGACCGCTCATGGTGTCCTCGTCTCTGGTCCGCTCTATTCCGCGCGTTCCAGCCAATGCTCGTAGATCTCCGCCACGAGGGTATCCGTGGCGGTGCCCGTGTAACCCGGCCACAGCCTGCCCTGCTCGAAGCGCACCCAGTACAGCTCCCTCTTGGGCAGGCCGTCCGCTCCGTAGGCCAACTGCTCGGGGTTGCGGAACGCCCCGTAGGCGCGCTCGATGACGCCCTCCCGGCCGCGCAGGTAATGGGGCGTGCGGCAGTGGCCCTTTGGGGCGTCGTTGCGCACGCGCACGCGCTGGGCGACTGCGAAGGATTGGCTCATGGTTCCCGATCGCATCGTAGGGCAAGCGTCCGTCAACGGGTGCTTTCCGCGGCGAGCCGCTTGCGCACCCCTTCAATGCGCCGGTTCAGCTCGTCTTCGCTCACCACGCCCTTTTCCAGCAGCAGCAGCCGGATCGAGTGGATCCAGCGCTCGTAATAGGAGTAGCCGAAGTAATCTTTCTCCGGCAGGGTCTCGACGCCCCGCCGCAGCTCGTCCACCCGGATTACACCGCGGCTGGGATCGGACAGCAGCCGCATCAGGGCATCGACGCGCTTTTCGAAGAAGGTCTGCGCGTGTTCGGCGCGGTCGATCTCCTCGTCGATGGGCTGGCCGCCCAGATCGTGCACGCCGCGCATGGCCGCAACTCCCAATGGTACTGGACGCGGGATAGCCCCTCGGTGAAACCCTTTCCGCGATGGCTTATCCCTAACGCGGTTCGCCGCGGGGCGCAAGCCGCACCGGCGCGCCATGCGCCAAGCCATCGGCGCACGGATGGGTGCTCCGCCACCAACCGCCGCCTACCCCTCCCGGCAGCGGTCGTGTATTCTGTCATTCAATCGAGAGTGGCCGGGCCCATTGCGTGCCGCGCCGGTGCGGCCCTCCATCAGCAGGTGTTCGCCGATGCACCCCCTGGAACGCCGCGTTTTGCGCACCGTGCGCCGCGAGGGCCTTATCCGGCCCGCGGCGCGCGGTCTGGTATTGGTGAGCGGCGGCGCGGATTCCCTGGCACTGCTGTATTTGCTGCACGCCCTGCGCGGGCCGCTGAATCTGACGCTGGAGGTAGTGCATTTCGATCACGGTCTCAGGCCCGAGTCGGCGGACGAGGCGGAATGGGTGGCCAAGCGGGCCGCGGCTCTGGAGCTGCCCGTGCACATCGTACGCACGGAGCACCTGGCACGCCTGAAGAGCGGCGTGCAGGCCGCGGCGCGCGCGTGGCGAGGTGCGGAGACGCGCCGCCTCCTCGCTCAGCGGGAGAAGCATTGGGCGGCCACCGGCCATCAGCGCGAAGACCAGCTCGAGACCCTTTTGCTGAAGTTTTTGCGCGGGGCACACATCAGCCATCTGGAGGGCATGCGTGCGCGGGGCGGTCCGTACATCCGCCCCCTGCTGCAAACCCGTCGTGAGGAGCTGACCGCCTACCTTCGCGATCAGGGTGTGGCTTGGCTGGAGGACCCCAGCAATCAGTCGCCGAAATACAAGCGCAATCGGGTGCGCCACGAGCTGCTGGGCCTCCTCGACGAGCTGGCCGACGGGGGTCTCGCAACCCGGCTGGCGCAGGTGGAATCCCAGAGCCGGCAGGTTGCCCAGCTTGTCGAACACACGCTCCGCGCCCACCCGGTGCGCCAGAGCGCTCCCGACCGGCCGCCTCACTGGATCGAGGTGGGGGACCTGCTGCGTCTGCCGCCCCTGGCGCGCGAGGCGCTGCTGCACCGCTTCGTCGCGGAGCGCATGCCCGGCGCGCTGGACTATGCGCAGGTGGAACGCGCGATGCGCCTGCTGGAACGGGGCGCGCCTTTGTGGTCGCTGGACTGGCCCCACGGCCGGCTGCTGAAGCGGCGAGGCGATCGCCTATTGCTCCAGGCGCAGCCATCCCTGACCACGGCAGACGGCGACGCAGTGCGGCGGCACAGGCTCGCCGAGTGGTGGGTCAGCGCCCCCGCGTCGTGGGGCGTGCGGCAATTGCCCCCCGAAGCGAACGGCGGATTGACGCTGTACAACGTGCCGCCGTCCTGTGTGCTCCAGTTGAGGCAGAGGCGCGCGGGTGACCGGTTTCATCCGCCGTGGAAGCGGCATACGGTCAAGCTGTCCGCCTTTCTGCGAGACCAGCACTACCCCTTGTGGGAACGCGAACAACTGCCCCTCGTCGTCTTGGAAGGGCATGTGATCGGGGTTTATCCACGGTTCGTGGCGCAGGGATACCATCGGCCGATGGGCGCAACCCGGCCGCTGCGCCTGGAAATCCGGCCCGGCTAGGCAAATCGCCATCGGCACGCATGGCGGCGTCGTGCGAGTCACGGATACGGCAATGGCGATTGGAGGGTAATGGCCGAAGAAACCCGGGCCAATGCCAGGGCCGGAATGTTTGGAAGTTGAACGGGAATGGTATATAATTTATCTGGAAACTCGGCGTATCGGCAAAATTGAGGGTCTGTTTATCCTAAGGGCGTATTGTTCCCTTGCTGTGCCGGGCCGTTTCCGGCTCACTGAACGGAGCGCGACCTTGAGCAATTTTCACAAAAATCTCGGTATCTGGATTGTCATCGCGATGGTGTTGTTTGTCCTGTTCAATCTGCTGAACACCACCTCGTACAACTCCTCCCAGATTTCCTTCTCCGACTTCATGGCCCAGGTGCGCTCGCAGAGAGTGTCGGAGGTGACGATCCGCGGCGAGGAAGTGAGCGGTTACTTCGAGGACCGCACACAATTTCAGACCTACCTCCCCGACTATCCCCAACTGCTGCCGGAACTCATCGAGAATGGGGTGCGGGTGCGCGCTGAATCGCCCAATCAAGGTGGGATTCTGCTTGCGATCCTCAATAGCTGGTTCCCCATGCTGCTGATCATCGGCGTGTGGCTGTTTTTCATGCGCCAAGTGCAGGGGGGCGGCAACCGCGCCCTCAGCTTCGGCAAGATTCGCAGCAAGCAGGCGGACAGCAAGAACAACCCCATCACCTTCAACGACGTGGCCGGCATTGATGAATCCAAGGAGGAACTGCAGGAGATCGTGGAGTTCCTCCAAGATCCCCAGAAATTCGAGAAGTTGGGCGGGGAAATCCCCCACGGCGTCCTGCTGTTGGGCGCCCCTGGAACCGGCAAGACCCTGTTGGCGAAGGCCATCGCCGGTGAAGCCGGGGTGCCGTTCTTTGCCATAAGCGGCTCGGATTTCGTTGAAATGTTCGTCGGCGTGGGAGCCAGCCGCGTGCGCGACCTGTTCGAGCAAGGCAAGAAGAACGCGCCCTGCATCGTGTTCATCGATGAGATCGACGCCGTGGGCCGCTCCCGGGGAACCGGCCTGGGCGGCGGGCACGACGAGCGGGAACAGACCCTCAACCAGCTACTGGTGGAGATGGACGGCTTCGAGACCAATGTCGGCGTCATCCTCATTGCCGCCACCAACCGTCCGGACGTACTGGATCCGGCCCTGCTCCGCCCGGGCCGCTTCGATCGCCACGTCGTGGTGCCGCTTCCGGATATCCGCGGCAGGGAGGCCATCCTAAAGGTACACACGACCAACGTCATCCTGGTGCCGGGGGTGGAGCTGTCCATCATCGCCAAGGGGACCCCGGGATTCGCCGGAGCCGATCTGGCCAATCTGGTCAACGAGGCGGCGCTGTGGGCCGCCCGGCAAAACAAGTCGGCAGTCGATCAGGAGGATTTCGAGTACGCGAAGGACAGGGTGTTGATGGGCTCGGAACGCCGCAGCATTCTCATTGTCGAAGAAGAAAAAAAGGTCACCGCCTACCACGAGGCCGGCCACGCGCTGGTGGCGGAGCTGATAGAGGAAGTCGATCCGGTTCACAAAGTAACCATAATGCCGCGGGGCCAAACCCTCGGCCTGACGCAACTGTTGCCGGAAGAGGACCACCACAGTTACAGCCGCAGCCACTTGCTGGGGCAGATCGCGATGATGTTGGGAGGGCGGGCGGCCGAGCAGATTACGTTCAGCCAGTTCACCACCGGAGCTTCCAACGATATCAAGAACGCCACGGACCTCGCGCGGCGCATGGTGGTGCAGTGGGGAATGAGCGATGCAATGGGCCCGGTTTCCTTTTCCGATGGCCACGACCAGGTGTTCCTCGGGCGTGACCTCATCCAGCACAATCGCTACAGTCAAAAGACCGCGAAGAAGATCGACCGCGAGGTCAAGGGGATCCTTTCCGCCTGTTACGATCGGGCGATCAACCTTCTGCAGTCGCACCGGAAAATCCTCGTGCTGTTAGCGGAAGAGCTGATCGAACGCGAGACGGTGGAAGGCAAGGATGTGCGGAACATGGTGCGCGACTTTCAACCCGACCCGGCCATGGCGTCATAATTTACGGCGTCGTAGCGTACGGCGGCGGGCTCATTAGGGAAGGTGTGCCATGAATGAACTCATCGAGTTAGTCGCCGGTATCCGCCCGCAGGATTTCATCGACATCGCGTTGCTTTCCGCGGTCATCTATTGGCTGCTCAATCTGATCAAGGGTACGCGGACGATTCCGATTCTTTTGGGTCTGTCCGTGCTCCTGGCCGTCTACGGATTGGCGTCCTTTCTGCGGCTGGACGCCATCGGGTGGCTGATGGAGAATCTGTTCAGCTCGGCGGTGGTGATTCTGGTCGTTTTGTTTCAAGCCGACATCCGCAATGCACTGGCCCGCGTCGGCATGACGACGATGTTCCGCGAGATGAGCGCGACCGCACAACTGGACCTGATCGATGAAGTGGTGAATACCGCCTATGCGCTGGCCAAGCGCAAAATCGGGGCCACGATCGTGCTGGAAAACGAGACGGGCCTGCGCAATTACATCGAGCGGGGCAAAGTCCTCAATGCCGAGCCCACCGTGGAATTGATCGTGTCCATCTTTCATCCCTCGTCGCCGCTCCACGATGGCGCGGTAATCATTACCCGCAAAGGCGTGCTGGCCGCCGCCCGATGTATTCTGCCGTTGCCCAGCGGTCTGGTGGGCAGCTTTTCCCTGGGCACCCGCCACCGATCCGCGCTGGGCCTGGCGGAAGAGACTGATGCAGCCGTCGTCGTGGTCTCGGAAGAACGGGGCAAGGTTTCCCTGGCACACCTGGGAAGGCTCAAGCGGGATTTGGACGAGAAGGAGCTTCGCCGTCAAGTTACCACCATTCTACAAGGCACGGAATTGACTGATGCAGTCTCCGAGACTCATCCGGAAACTCAACCCGCAGAGGGCTAAGCCCGCACAGTCCAAGGCGCCATTTCGCAGCGTACTTACGGACAATATCTCGCTCAAGCTGTTTGCCCTCGCAATGGCGGTGCTGATGTGGGGCTTTGTCGCCTCGCAGCGGAGGGGAGAATCCACCGAAATCAGGTTCACCACTCCGCTCGTAATCAAGAACCTTCCCGCCAATATGGAGGTCACTCACGCGCCCGTGCAGGCGGTCGGCGTATTGGTGACCGTGCAGCGCTCGCTGGGCCATTCGGTAAATCCGAATCAACTCCAGGTGTCCATAGATCTCTCCCAACAACTGCCAGGGCCGCGGGGGTACACGCTCACGGCCAAAAACGTACACTACAACAACCAGTCTCTGCCCGGAGGAATGACTGTCCAGTTCAGTCCGGCTGTCATCCCGATCACTTTGGAAGAGGGCATACAAAAAGAGGTGGCGATCAAGCCCAGGTTCTTTGGCGAGCTGGCCAGGGGCTTTACGATCGAGTCCATCAAGATCAAGCCACCAGCGGCGATTTTGCAGGGCGCCCGCACACATCTGGGACCCCTCGAGCACATCTACACGCGTCCTCTGGACGTCCAGGAGCTGAAGACCAACGTGGAAATGCTGGTGGAATTGGATCTTTCCAATGAAGTGCGGCTGGCGGCCAATCAAGAGGCGTTTTTCCAGGCTTTCATCCGGGTCACGGAGAACGCGTCGCAATTGTTGCTGCGCGATATTCCGGTGATCGTGGAAAACGTTCGGCACGTCTTCAAGACGAGCACTTCTACGGTCAACGTATTTCTCGAGGGCCCGCAGCAGGTCATGCAGACCCTGACCAAGGACAACGTTTTCGCGGTGCTGGATTTGTCCAAATATCCCCCGGGGGATTACCGGGGCCAGTCTCCCAAGGTGGTCGTGCCCGATAGGGTGAAAGTCCTGGAACAGTGGCCGATCATCGACGTATTCGTCATCAATCGGCTGGCCAAAAAGACGGGCTGAACGGCGGATTTCGCGGCGTTTCCTGCCGCCTGTGAGCCAGCTTCGGTTTACGCCGCCGGGGATGGATGCGCCCTATCATGAAAAAGGCCCGACGCTGCCGGTGGCCCAGTGGCCTGAACGCGGCTCCGCACGGCGGGAAAGATACCGGCGGGCGCGTGTTCGCGGCGGGCGGCCTCTGTGCCGATTGCGTAGCCGGCCAACCGTGAGCGGTTGCCGTGGCTGTTTATGTTTCATCCTCCGCGGAACCGGCACGCTTTTTTCCACTGTCCCCTTTGCGCTGAAAATCAATCATGGCGAAAGAAATCATCATCAATCACACCACCCTGGAAACCCGGGTGGCGGTCATGGACAATTCGCTGGTAACCGAGCTGTACCACGAGCGTGAAAAGGAGCGCGGCGTCGTTGGAAATATCTACAAGGGCAAGGTGCTGAAAGTTCTACCGGGAATGGAATCCGCATTCGTCGACATTGGCCTGGACAAGGCGTCTTTTTTGTATGTGGACGACGTACTGGCGGATTTCACCACTTACGACGAGTTCGACGACAATGATGGGGAGCGCCCCTCGTTCGGCCATAATGGTCAACGCAATAAGGACAAGCAGACGCCCATCGAGCAACTGGTCAAGGAAGGACAGGAAGTCCTCGTGCAGGTCTCCAAAGGTCCGATCGGAACCAAAGGCGCGCGGATCACAGGCCATCTCTCCATTCCCGGCCGCAACCTGGTGCACATGCCCACCATGGACAGCGTGGGCGTCTCCCGACAAATATCCGACGATCAGGAGCGCCAGCGGCTCAAGGAGATCGTCAAACGCCTGCGGCCGGCAAAGTCCGGCTTCATCATCCGCACGGTCGCCGAAGGCCGCCAGGAAGATGAGTTCCGCTCGGACATCAACTTCCTCGTTTCGCTGTGGGACAACATCCTGCGAAAGTACAGCGATTCAAAAGCGCCGGCTTTGGTGCACCAGGATCTGAGCATCACGTTCCGCGTAATCCGGGATCTGCTGTCCCACGAGGTAAAGCGCCTGGTGATCGACGACGAGGAGGAATATCGTAAAATCCGCGGATTCCTGTGGGAATACCTGCCCAAATATGGCTCCATCGTCACCCATTACCACCGCAAGCGGCCCATCTTCGATTACTACGGAATCGAGGAGGAAATCGATCGCGCGATGAGCCATAAGGTGTGGCTGCGCTCAGGCGGATATCTGGTTTTCGATCAGACCGAGGCCCTGACGGCCATCGACGTCAATACGGGTCGCTTCGTAGGCAAGGCGAGTCACGAGGAGACGATTCTCAAGACCAATCTCGAGGCGGTGCAGGAAATTGTCTACCAGCTCAAGCTTCGCAACATTGGGGGCATTATCATTATCGACCTGATCGATATGGAGTCTTTGCAGAACCGCCAGCGCGTCTATCAGGCACTGAAGGAGGAACTCAAGCACGACAAGGCCCGCAGCAAAATTTTACAGATCAGCGAGATCGGGCTGGTGGAAATGACGCGCAAGCGTGATCGGGAAAACCTGGGTTGGCTTCTTTGCGTCACCTGCCCATACTGCGAGGGCACTGGCCGCATCAAATCCAACAGTTCGATCACCTTCGAATTGTTTCGGGAACTGGAACGGATGTGGCTGGCCAGCCGCAAGCTGGGGTCGCTTACCATCAATGTCCACCCCGATGTGGCCGATCACCTCTTCACGGAGGAATCGGACTACCTGGAGCGAATGCAGGAAAAGATCGGACAGCAGTTCACCATCCGCTCCATCCACTCCTTTCACCATGAACAATTCGAAATATACGAGTTCTAGCCCCCTGCCAAATTCACGGCGGCACATTGTGACTCGGGAGACGGACGGCCGTCTGGATCAAGTGTTGGCGGAGCTTCACGGCATATCCTCCCGCGAGATGGCGCGCCGGCTGATCCTGCAAGGTGCGGTGTGTCTCAATGGACGTCCCGGCGAGCCTTCCAGCCGGCCGAAAGCGGGCGACGAGATCGTCTACACCATCCCGCCGCCGGAGCGCACCGCCATTCCGGCCCAGGCCGCGGAGCTGGACATCCTTCACGAGGACGCAGCGGTCATCGTCATCAATAAGGCGCCCGGCGTCCCCATGCATCCGGGACCGGGCCATCGCCGGGGCACGCTGGTCAATTTCCTGTTGGCGCACTGCGTAGATCTGGCAGGCATCGGCGGAACGCTGCGGCCCGGGATCGTGCACCGGCTGGACAAGGACACCTCGGGCCTGGTGGTCGTGGCCAAGACGGATTCCGCGCATCACCAATTGGCCGCGCAATTCAAGGCTCACGAGATTCACCGCATCTACCGGGCGATCGTCGTCGGACGACCGCCGCGCGACCAAGGCACGATCGATTTGCCCCTGGCCAGGCACAAGGCCAACCGCATTAAGCGCTCCGTAATGGGAGAGGGCAAGCGGGCGGTCACTCACTGGGGGGTCGAAGCGCGGCTGGACGGCTTCACGCTGCTACGGCTACGGTTGGAAACCGGGCGCACCCATCAGATTCGCGTCCATCTGGCGCACGAGGGATGGCCGGTGCTGGGCGACCCTCTCTATGGCGAAGCGCGGCATCGCGGGCTGAACCTCGATCCTGCGCTGATGAAGCGTTTGGACGGCCTCCGCCGCCAAGCGCTCCATGCCGCCGAACTGGGATTTCGCCACCCGATCACCGGCGAGGCGATGCATTTCACCGCGGCCTTCCCGTCCGACCTGCAGGCCGTGCTGGATACCCTATCGCCTACCGTGGCGGCGTAAACCGGGGCGTTGCGCCGGATACGGACGGCGGGAACGCCTGCGCTTGCGATAGGCCCGGCACCCCCGACACCGTCTGCGTGCAACTTGGTATGAAGCGGCCCCGGCAACCCGGCCTGGCAGCCGTCCTACTGCCGGGCATCGGGATTGGAGAACACGAGCCGATTGCGGGCCGTGGATTGAGTCTGAAGCTGGATGCCTTTCTCCTTCAATCCGGCCCGCAGCATCCGCCGCAGGCGGGAGGCTTCCTGGCTGGAGAACAGCTCTACTTCCAGGTAGTCGATGGTGTTCTTCAGCTCGGAGAGGTTTGTAAATCCCGGCGTGCTTTCCAGGTGGTCCAGAATGAGGTCCTTCTCGTCGTCGTTGAAGCCCCGGAAAACGATCAGGTAATTGAACCCCTCATCCCCCACTTGGCGATAATACTTGGCTATCTTGTCAGTGGTCTCGTCTGAAGCCTGACGCGCCGCCTTAATGGCTGCATCGGCCAATCCCTTCTCCCAATCGTAGGGCCCTGCCCTGGCCTGGAGCAGTTGCTTGCCCTCCGCCTGCGAGTCGGACACCTGCCGTCCGGTGGTGGTTTCAAATACGCTGATGCGGATGGTGGCGAAGGCGGCGGAAAAGAGCCCGCCTTTCGGCCCGCGCTGGCCTGCAATATTCTCAAAGCGCACCAGCAGATCGGCACGCTGATCCAGGGCCATTGCGATCAGATCGTCCACCGGGCGGTCAACGCGGGCTGCCCGCTCGATCTGCCGATAGACGCGCTCGGTCGCCGCCTCGTTGAAAAGCCGGAACCCGGCGCTGTTCAGCGCATCGCGGATGGTCTGCAACGCCGCTCGGTTGGCGCCGTGCGTGCGATCCAGAGCGTTGGGATTGTCCGAATGGTAGACGACCATCACCCGCTTGTTCCCCATCGCCTGATGGAGGATGCGTAAGGCCGAGAGGCGGTCCTTGAGGAGATCCTGAGAGACGGACGCCTTGATCTTGATGCGATAGCTGTTCTTATCGGCCGTCACCCCCTCGGAGACTATGGAGTACCGGCGCACGAAGCCCTGGCTGGAGGTGAGCACCTTGTCTCGAATGAGCTGGAAGTTTTCGCTGAGCGATTTGGAATCCAGGATCACGCCCACCCCCTGCTCCACCGCATTGCGCTGCGCATTGAGCAGGGCCTGCTTGCGGGCGCCGGCCATATTGTTGTTCAGGATGGCCGCCGCGCCCTCCGCTTCAACCTCGATGGCGGCGGCCTGATGCGTGACCGCGAACGAGAGGGCCAGTGAAAGGGCGAAGGCCTGCAGCCAGACGATGATGGTGCGAATCGCGTTCATGGTTTTCCCCTTGCCATCGCGCATCCCACTCGGGATAACGCCGCGTTACCGGGATTGAAGTGCGGTCACGGGTGTAGGCGCCGACGGCGGCAGCGGATTCGTGCAACCGCCAGGGCGGCTTCCCGCCGCCTCCTCTCGATCAATTTGCCGGCGGGGCTGTCACCGGCGTCGGCGGCAGCGCGACTGGCCGCAATTGCGCCGCCGGGGAGGTGCCAGCGTCTCCCGCGGCCTCGTCGGCCTCTGCGAAAGCAGGCGCGGGCAACACGGTTAAATCAAACCGGCCGGGCCGAATGCTCGCCGTGCTGGGCGGAGGGATGCGTAAATAGAGGTCCAGCGCATCGGTGTCGCTCAGACCGGTCGGAGTCAGATTGCGCTCTTTTTGAATGCGGCCCCACTCTGACAGTACCACCTCGCGTGGATTGTGGGCATAGGCTCGGGCCAGGTGAAACGTCGACAAGTCGTGGCGCTTCTCGAGGCGATACAAGTGAGCCAGATTGACGTGGGCCGCGGCCAGATTCAGGTGCGAGTAGGCGGCCATATGATCGGCAAGGGTGAGCACAACGCCCTCGTTCTCCACGACGCCGCCCAGCTGTTGCCGCAAGCGGGCCCGAAACTGCACCAGCGTCATCTCCGGCTCCGCGGCCAGGGGTCTCAGCTTGTCCAGCACGGCCTCGTCCGTACCCAGCAAGCGCAGCTGGTTCAACGTACGCTCGGTGATGCGATAGGTCCGCTCGAGTTCGCTATTCGAGGGATCGAAGAGCACACTGTGCCAAGCCTGTTTCGCGCGCGCGTACGATTTTGCAACGGCGAAGCGGTTCCCCTTCACCAATGCCGGATGACCCAGCCGTTCCCCCGAAATCGGGTCGCGGCCCGCTTCCAGCAAGATGGCATCGGGCTGCGCGGCCGGCTCGACCGCCTCGGCCAGCAAGTCCGCCAGCTCACGCATGGCGTTTTCCAGGTCCAGTGGCAACGCGCTCAGCGGCGCTGCGTCCGGATAGATCCTCTGGTAGGCAAGGCGCCGCCGCAACTGTGTGATTGGCTCCTCTCCCTCCACCGGCATGACGGTGACTTCCGCATCCAGCTCGATCGTGCGCAGCATGAGATGCTCCCCGCGCTGCTCCTTTACCCCGTAATCGCGCAAAAATACTGCAACGAGCACCGTGTTCGGCAGCGTGGTCGGCGGTTGGTCGAAGGTGCGCAGGCGCTGCTTGCCGGCAAAAGCGGCGCGCAAATACTTGTCGAACAGGGCCAGATCGCCCTCGTTCATCCTCAGGCGGGCCGCCATTTTCGCGGGACGCAGCACCACGGAATCCACCTCCGGCGGCAGGCGGGGAGGGAGTTGTGGATTCACGATCACCCATGATTCGGTGCATGCGGCGACATTGAGAAGGGACAGCATCGTCAAAGCGATGAGGATTGACCGCAAGTCCCTGATCCTAATCATGGCTTGCCTGCTCCCTTCCGAATCACCACCGGCGCGCTGCGCACCGTCAAGCGCTCAGATCAGGTCGATTCGGTCCAGATAGCCCAACATTCCCGCCAACCACCCGCCGATGCGCGATTGCGCCATCTCATCCTGAAACGCGGGAATATAGATTTGGATTACCCAATGCAAGGCCAGGGAAACCGTCGCGCCTTTTGCCAGGCCGATCAGCGCGCCCAAAACCCGGCTGACCGAACTCGCGGGCGCGCGATGCATCCTGTCGCTGAATCCCGACAGAAACGCCCCGGCGAAGTACCCCATCATCATGATCAGGACGAAGGACAGCAGCTCGGCCGCATTATCGTCGGGCAGCAGAGGCCGTAACAGTTCCGCAAGGTCGGCCGCGTACCGGATTGCGGCGAAAAATCCCGCCGCGAGCCCGATGAGGCCCAACAGCTCCTGCACCGCCCCCCGCAGATAACTGAGCAGGGTAAATGCCACCAAAATGATTGCGAATACGACGTCGAAGAGATTGATATTCAACGGAAAGCTCCCATTCCGAGCGAACTCGGGGAAAACGGATTCGTCCCTTTTCGCATGCGCCGGCCCTGCGTTCTGCGCGATTTCCCGATCACGATCGGCCCATGCCGCTCGGCTGCACAGGCGGGCGGCAATCCGCGCGCTATCGTACCCTTACTTCCACGGAAAGGGCTTCACCGTGCGGAGCGCGTCGTATAGCACGATGGCAACCGCGGATGAAAGGTTTAACGAACGTACGCCGCGTTCGGCCATTGGAATAGTATAGCATTGCTGGGCATGCCGTTCCAAAAGAGATTTGGATAGGCCGGCGGTCTCCTTGCCAAACACCAGGTAGTCCCCCCAGACCACGGGTAAATGGGTGTATGGTTTGCTGGCGTGCGTGCTGAACAGATGGAAGGCGCCCGGGGGAATCTGTGCTAGAAATTCGCCCAGTTCCGGTACGTGCTCCCAACTGACATAGCGCCAGTAGTCGAGTCCAGCGCGCTTCAAGGCCGAGTCGTTGAGACCGAATCCCAGCTCCCCCACTAGGATCAGGTGGCACTGGCTGGCGGCGCACAGGCGCGCGATGTTCCCCGTGTTGGGAGGAATTTGGGGCTCCACCAACACAACGTTGATGGGCGGATTTTTGACTCTCGATCGCGAAGCGGCGCTGCGCTGTTTCATGTCGAAACGAAGCGCAATGGGAAAGGAAATGAAGGCGGGACCATCAAAGGTCTGTCGATTGGATCGCATACCCCCAGGCGTGGTTCATGACGAGACTGACGTTGATGGTCATGCCGAGTTCCGAAGGCCTCACGGATCGAATTTCATATATCCTGCCGTTGAACGGGAATTCCTCCCCTGGCGCCAATTCCTCCACTTCCAGGCTCTCCAGCGAAAGTTCCAACTTGCCGGCATGGCCCAGTAATCCGTATATGGTAACGATCATGCCCTCTCATCCCTGAGCGAGGAACGGCTCGCAAGTGAAATTCCGACGTTGGATTTCTACCGCCGGTAATGCGATAAGGGTGCCAACACTCTGCTTGGAGCGCGTCCACAGTATTTATGTATTTACATCTATGTATTTACGGATTTTCGCAGCCGCGAGGCCCCCGGCGCATACGGTAGCCAATCGGCTTGGCGACAACCCCTATCGCGAAGGATGAATCAACATGAAGAGTCCCGTCGATAAGCCCCACTCGATCCCTTCCGAGGCGTCCGCGCCCGCGTCGGCTGCCGTGTCGGTGGCCGCTTCGGCGGCAGAGTCGGAGATGGAAGCGCAGCCGCCGCGAAAAAAACTGGACCTCTCCGCAATGTCACCTCCGGAAAACGTGGAGGAAGCACGGCTGGAGGAATTCACTATCGATGGTATTTGCGGCGTGTACTAATACTACTTGGTCACATACGAACCATTACGAGTCATAACAGGCATATCGAAAAAGCAACCGCAGATAAACGCCGATCAACGCCGATATAAGATGTTGATTTTATTCATATCTGTGTTTATCTGCGTTCATCGGCGGTTTTATGTAACCAAG
>JACZVE010000115.1 GCA_022572825.1 SAR324 cluster bacterium | reverse complement strand
AGGATTTTGAAGCGCTCCGAGCTCGGCCGGTAGAAGGAGGCCATCATGAGGTGCAGGTTCGTCGTCAGCGAGTTCATCATGACGACTTCGCCCGGCTCGGCGCCGATGAGGGCGGCACCGCTGTCACGGAAGCGTTCGTGGTACGAGAACCAGGGGGCTTTCGCCGTGAAATGGCCGCGGACGCCCAGTTCGGCCCAGTCCAGCTACCGGCTCAATACCATCCTGAACTGGTCGTATGGTACCGGGTCGCGCCTCCGGGCCAGCCCCGTTTTCAACCAGTTCCAGGAACGGTACCTGAGCCTGAATGGCGTCCTGGTACTAACCAACCCGCTCGAAGCGCAGGGAGCCACGGGCCGCAACGCGACCTACTCGCTCAACTGGACCCAAAACCTGTCGCGTTCCTCGGAACGGGCCCTCGCTTTAGAGGTCGGGTTGTCGTACCAGCAGGACCGGTTCATTCGCTCGGCGCTCACGCGGAATAGCGAGGCCTCTACCTACGCCCCCTTCGGGGGCTTCATGACAAAGCCCTTTGAGTTCGTCTTCGACCGTGAGGCATTTCCCATCGACCAGGCGTTGGTGGACTTCGTCCGAACCAATACGCCCGGGAGCCGGCGGAGCCCCCACGACCTGGAGAATTTGGATCAATACACGACCAGGCAACGATTCCGTACCAATCCGTATGGGCTGGTGAGCAATCCCGGATCCTGGAGTGAGACGGGCGGCCCCAACAGCGTGCTGCACCGGGTCAACGACGAGGATCGGTGGGTGGCACGGGCCACACTCGATTGGCAGGTCGATCGCTTCAACCGGGTCAAGTTTGGCGGCGAGTACATCGACTACTCGATCACGTCCTATGCCTCGGGGCTCTCCCTATTCCCGGGGGGTGCCTATATCCAGGAACCCGTGGGGTGGAACGGCTTTGTCCAGGACCGTCTCGATCTGGGGAACATCGTGGTGGAGGGTGGTCTACGGATCGACTATTTCAACTCCAAGGCCGAGCGCCCGTATGCCCTGGATTTGGACCCGCAAAGCGAGACCTTCAACCAGTACGTCTTCTATCCGCGGACGTCCGGCTACCAGGGGTTCAGCGGCCAGGGGAGCGGACCGGCGGACTGTGCCGACCGTCCCGCCGATCCCAACGATCCGCTCAAGCTGGTCGCGGCGGGACGGGCGCCGTTTGCCATCAATTACCAGCCCAACGTGATCATCGCGCGCAGCCAGGGGCTGCCCGTGCGGGCCATCGGCGTGCTGGTGGAACACCCGCTCTCCTCGCTGGCCTTCCTCAAGCGTAGCGGAATCAAGACGCCCGCGGACCTCAAGGGCAAGCGCATCGGCTACTCGGTGCAGGCCCTGGAACTGGCGCTGCTGCATGCCCTGACCGCCTCGCGGGGCCTGACCCCGGGCGACTATACGACCGTGAACGTGAACTTCAACCTCACCTCCGCGCTGCTGAGCGGGCAGGTGGACGCGGTGATGGGCGCGTTCTGGAACTACGAGCTGGCCGAACTGGAACTGGAGGGCGTGCCGGGCGACTACTTCGCTTTGACCGACTACGGCATTCCCGACTACTACGAGCTGGTGGTCATCAGCAACGACCGCTTCCTCGAACGCAACAAGGCGACCGCCCGCAAGCTGGTGACGGCATTGCAGGCGGCGGTGGACTTCAGCCGTGCCCAGCCGGAGCGGGCGCTGGCGGTCTACCTGAAGGCCAACCCGGAGGTGCGGGAGGAGCTGGATCGGCGCGCCTTTCGGCTCGTGATGGGCCAGTTCGCCACCACACAAACCATGTCCCGGAAAAAGTGGGAGACCTTCGCCCGCTTTGCCCACCGGCAAGGCATCATCGCATCGCTGCCTGACACAGACGATCTGTTCATCAACGTAGCCCCTTAGGGAGTGCGCGATCATGGTGTTCAACTACGGCTCGCTGCCGGTGCTGCTCACCATCGCGGGCTCGGACAGCGGCGGGGGGGCGGGCATCCAGGCGGACCTGAAGACCTTCTCCGCGCTGGGCACTTACGGAACCTCGGCCATTACGGCCATTACCGCCCAGAATCCGGAAGCGGTCACGGACATCCAGGCCATCGAGCCGGATGTGGTCGCCGCCCAGATCGCCGCGCTGGGCGACTACTTCGAGATCGGCGCCGCGAAGACGGGCATGTTGTTCTCGACCGGGGTGATCGAGGCCGTCGCCGACGCCTACCCCAGCCTGCGCGCCTCGCCGCAGCGCCCTGGCGGCGCGGGGGCGCCCCCGCTGGTGGTGGACCCGGTGATGGTGGCCGCCAGCGGCGCAAAGCTGCTCAGCGACGACGCCATCGGCGCTCTGGAGAAAAAGATCCTGCCGCTGGCGACCCTGATTACGCCCAACATGGACGAGGCGGCCATCCTGGCCGACCGCAAGGTGAAGCTCGCACGCGACCTGGAGCCGGCGGCCCGCGCCATCTACGACCGTTTCGGCGTCCCCGTACTGGTGAAAGGGGGTCATCTGACCGGCGTAAAGAAGGTGGTGGACCTGTTCTTCGACGGCAACGATGTGCAGGCCTTCCGCGGCCTCTACATGAGCGGCATCAACACCCACGGCAGCGGGTGCACCCTGTCGGCGGCCATCGCGGTCTATCTGATGCGCGGCTATCCCATGTTGGACGCGGTGGCCGAGGGCCGCGTGTATCTGCGCCAGACCCTCTCCAACGGCCTGCCCGTGGGCCGGGCGGTCGTGCTCAACCATCAGTTCGCGCCCGTACCGTTGGAGATGACCTAGTCCGCGCGCACAGCGCCCCTGCGCATGGCGTACCGCCGGCCGGCGCTCCATCGCGCAACTGCGATGGACGGGTCTCCTCGATTTCTGAAAAGGACGCGGAGCGATGGGATTCTGCGAGGAGCTGATGCGGGGTTCCCAGGGCATCTGGGCACGGGAGAAGGAGCATCCGTTCGTGGTCGGCCTGGGTGCCGGCACGCTGGACGACGACCGTTTCCGCTTTTACCTGGAGCAGGACTACCTCTTCCTCATCGAGTACGCCAAGGTGTTCGCCCTGGCCGCCACCAAGTCGGCGGAGCTGGAGACGATGGCTTACTTCGCCCAACTGTGCGCCGATACCCTCAACACGGAAATGGCCCTGCACCGCTCCTACTGCGCGGAGTTCGGCATCACACCGGCGGAGCTGGAGGCGGCCCGGCCCGCCCAGACCACCAGCGGCTATACCGGCCATCTGCTGCAGGTCGCCGTCCGCGGCGGCATCGCGGACATCATCGCCGCGGTGCTGCCCTGTCAGTGGGGCTATTACGAGATCGCCCGCCACCTCCAGGAGCGGGGCATGCCCGCCGAGCCGCGCTACCGAAAGTGGATCGAGATGTATGCCTCCGCGGAGTTCGCGGCATACGGCCGCTGGCTGCGCGAGCGCATGGAACACCTGGCTCCCTACCTGGCGCCGGAACACAAGCGGCGGCTCAAGGCGATCTTCCACGACAGCAGCCGCTGGGAGTACCTGTTCTGGGAAATGGCCTGGCGGCGGGAAATGTGGGCGGTGCCGGAGGAGTGAGCGTGGCCTCGCGGTGGAATGACGGATGCGTAAGGAGAAAGTCCTCATCCCCCCGTCCCCCTTCTCCATGGTATGGAGAAGGGGGAGCCAAATTATGCCAGAACGGAAAATATACACCAGCTCCCGGCTTTGGCGAAAATTGAAGCCGCAGGCTCGCGCCTTTCGCGCTGAGGCCACGCCAGCGGAGACGTTGCTCTGGGAGCATTTGCGGATGCGTCGGCTGGAGGGAGTCAAGTTCCGCCGTCAACATCCCATTGACCGGTTCGTTGCCGATTTTTGTGGTTCCGAGCACAAGCTGGTGATCGAGTTGGATGGCGGAATCCACGAATCCAGGCACGAGGAAGACTCCGCACGACAGGCAAGGTTTCATGAACTGGGATTCAAGGTGCTACGTTTTGCGAACGAGGAGGTGATAAGGGACATCGAAGCCGTGCTCGCGCAGATCAGAAACAACCTGAATCGCAGGAAACAGCTAGCATAGCGGCCATTTCCGCCTGTTCGTCAGGAACACAACATCACTTCCCCCTCTCCAATTGTTGGAGAGGGGGATTAAGGGGGTGAGGATGTAGTACCACCAGCAGCCGCTGGGAGTACCTGTTCTGGGAAATGGCCTGGCGGCGGGAGATGTGGGCGGTGCCGGAGGATTGAGCGGCACGGCACAGGCACACTCAGCAGTGTGGCGCCCTCTCCGGGAAGTCTCCCGCCTCAAACGCCAACGGCTCCTCCAAGGTACTCGCTTGCGGATGCATTTCCGGAGCGGCCAGCACCGGTGCGTGCAGGGACTCCAGTGGGGGCGCTGCCTGCTTCAACCACATTGTAGCTTTCCTAGCTTCTTCTGCATCTTTTCGATTAAGCTCAAGTCTTTACAGCTTCTGGGCAGATTCTCGCCAATTGCCAGAAAAATATCCTTCAGAAGCTCGAACCGACTCGGAGGCTGCGGAAAAGTTTCGGCGCCCGTGGAGGCTTCGCTTGTCGCCATCAATATATCAATAACGACGTCCTTAAAATCTGGGTTCTTTTGCTCTTGCTCTGGCACGATAAGATTCTCAAACTTGTTACTTTCCTCGCTGGAAATGGTGGAACTCCAGGGGCAACTGGCCGGTGGTTAGATCGTATATGCTCACGTTGACGTGTAGTTCTCTGCTTGTTTCTCGGACAAGAAAATTTTTCGACTCTACTACCTTTCCTTTTGCGTCGCGAATTTCGTCCGTCCGTATGTGGGATGTCCTTGAGATTTCATCCTGTGTAATCATGCCGAATAAAAGATATTTCTTGTTTTTTATATACTCCTTTAATTCCGCCAACCATTGGCCATCGAGCATTGCTTATTTTGCGTAGAATGACAGCAACTGTTCGTATTTCTCAGCGCCAAGAAGAGCGGCCGTTTCTCCGGGTCCGGAGACCTTGAGCCGTTTGCGCTCTTTCTCGATGGCCGCTCTCAGCATCTCTCCGAAGACTGACCGGTCCTGTTCGGATAGGCTTCTCCCTCTCGCGACAATTGCCGCAATGCCCAGCTTGCCTGCGACCAGCGCGGAATGGGTGAAGGCTGGATCGACATGTATTTGTTCAACTTGCGTTGCGCAGCCTGCAAGAAGGATGATCGCAATCAGTAGGGCGATTGGCTGTGTGACGGCATTCATTTATTCCCCCCTCATGTCGATTGGCAAATATACCTACTCGGGAAGCGGTTGCCAATTGGTGCCGCGAACTACTCACCCCGCAGCGCGTAGCCCATCAGCTTGTACACCAGCCGCGCGGCAGTGTAGTCCGGGGCGTGCAGGCCGGCGATGGGCGCCAGCTCGGTGAGGTCGAACCCGATCACGCGGCGCCGCTCGGCCACCCGCCGCAGGAGCCCCAGCGTGGTGTACCAGTCCAGCCCGCCGGGCTCGGGCGTCCCCGTGGCCGGGACGATCCCCGGGTCCAGCCCGTCGATGTCCACGGTGATGTAGACGTCCCCTTCCAGCCGTGACACGACCTCCTCCATCCAGCCATCGTCCTCTGCGCGGAGGATTTGGCGGGCCCAGAATACGTTGGCCTCCAGACCCGTATCGCGCAGGAAATCCCGCTCCTGCGCCGACAGTGAGCGGATACCCACCTGCACGAAAGGCAGGCCGAGCTCGTGGGCGCGGGCCATGATGCAGGCATGGCTGTGCGCCGTCCCCTGATAGCTGGGACGCAGGTCGGCATGGGCGTCGATCTGCAGCAGGGAGAAGGGAGACTCGCGTGTTGCCTGCAGCGCGGTGAACACGCCGTAGCTGATGGAGTGCGCGCCCCCCAGCACGGCCAGCAGCTTGCCGTCCACCAGCGGCTTCAGCGCGCACCCGTGAATGCGCCGCATGATGGCCTCCGGCGCTTCGCCCTCGCAGACCGCGACGGGCGGCAGGGTAAACAGTCCGGCCTCGTCGATGCACCAGTCCAGCTCCTCGTCATACATCTCCAGTTGCGCCGAGGCTGTCAGGATCGCCCGCGGGCCGCCCGCCGTGCCCCGGCCGTAGGAGACGGTGCCCTCGTAGGGTACCGGCAGGACGGCCACCCGCGCTTCGGCGTAGCTGCAGGGGCGGGCGTCCTCGCCGCCGAACCTTGGATAAGGTGTCATGATGGAACCCGTCATCACGGAACCGGATGCCGCTAAGCGCGAACCGCACCGGGCTCAGCGCTGTCCCCTCAGCCTGCCCCCGATTTGCCGGCCGCTTGCAGATACGCCGGTTGGCGGACGGCCCGGCTCCAGGTAGGTCAGACCTTCCAGTCCGCCGGCATAGAACTCGCGGAATGCCTTGCCTTCCCGGGCTGTCATGCGGCGGGCGCGGACGGCGGACTGCACCTGGCGCTCGATGCGGTCGACGAGGACGTCGCGGTGAAACTGCAGGTAGCCCAGCACGCGGGCGACGCTTTCCCCGTGGATGATCTGCTCGTAGTGCCAGCCTCCGTCGTCGGAGAGCGCCACGTGAACGGTATTGGTATCGCCGAACAGGTTGTGCAGGTCCCCCAGTATCTCCTGATAGGCCCCGGTCAGGAATACGCCCATGTAATAGGGTTCGCCCGGCTGGAGCGCGTGCAGCGGCAGGCTCTCCTGCCCTTGGGGGCGGTTGATGTAATGCACCAGGCGGCCGTCCGAGTCGCAGGTAATATCCTGCAGCGTGGCATTGCGGGTGGGGCGCTCGTCCAGCCGGTGCAACGGCGCCACGGGAAACTCCTGATGGATCGCCCATGCATCGGGCAGGGACTGGAAGACGGAAAAGTTGCAGTAATACTTGTCCGCCAGGAGGGTCTCCAGCGCCTCGAGCTCGCCGGGAACGCGCTTCAGCCGGGTTGCCAGCCGTTCCACGCGCCGTGCGATCGCCCAGAAGGTCTGATCGGTGCGCGCCCGGTCTCGCAGCGAGAGATGGCCCAGTTCGAATCGCTTTTTGGCCTCTTCGCGCAGGTGCAGGGCTTCCGACCAGTAGCCGGACACCGTTGTGGCGTTCAGCCCGGCCAGGAGGTGCTCGAGCTTGGCGAGCAGCTCCGGCTTGTCGGCTTCCCGCGGCAACGCCCACGGGTCGTTGTCCAGTGTGGTCGCTTCCAGCACGTTGAAGGCCAACATGGCGTGGTGGGCCGTCAGGGCGCGCCCGGATTCCGAAATGATGTTCGGGTGCGGCAACTCCGCTGCGCCGCACGTTTCCGCGAGCATGGCCACGATGGCGTCGGCGTACTCCTGCTCGCTGTAATTGATACTGAAGCCGGAGGTGCTGCGGGTGCCGTCGTAATCGACCCCCAATCCGCCTCCCACGTCGACATAGTCGATTGCGCAGCCCAGCCTGGACAGCTCCACGAAATAGCGGGCGACCTCTTGCATCGCCTCCTGCACGCGGCGGATGTCGTTGATCTGGCTCCCAAGATGGGAGTGGATAAGGCGGAAGCAATCCAGTGCGCCGGCGGCGCGCAGCATCTCCACCGCCTGCACCAGCTCCCAGGAGGTAAGACCGAACTTGGAGTGGTCCCCGCCCGAGTCCTCCCACTTACCCGATCCGGGCGTCATCAGTTTGATGCGAATCCCAAGCCGCGGGCGCACATTTTCCGCCTCGGCAAGGCGAAGAATGAGGGGCAGTTCGCTCAGCTTTTCCGCCACCAGGAACACCGTCTTGCCGAGCTTCTGCGCCAACAGAGCCAGGCGGATGTATGCGGTGTCCTTGAAGCCGTTGCAGACGATGATTGCGCCGGGGGTCTCCAGCGTTGCCAGGGCGGCGTACAACTCGGACTTGGAGCCCACCTCCAGGCCCATGCGGTGCTCCGCCCCGAACCGTACAATCTCTTCGACCACCTGGCGCTGCTGATTGACCTTGAGCGGATAGACGCCGCGATATTCGCCCCGATAGCCATGCCCCTCGATGGCGCGCGCAAAGCACGCCTGCAGGTGCCGCAGCCGGTGCGCCAGGATATCGGAAAAGCGGATCAGCAGCGGGAGCGTAAGACCCTGCGCCTGCGCATCGTCGATCAACGCCTTGAGGTCGATTTCTCCTCCAGCCTCGCGGAGTGGGAAGACCGCCATGTGTCCGCGGCTGTTCACGCCGAAATAGCCGCGGCCCCAGCCCTGCACGTTGTATAGCTCGGCGGCGTCCGCCACTGTCCAGCGTTTCAAAGTCATCAGTACAGTCCGGATTGCCGCGCAGAGGGAATGCTGAGGATCGCTAAAAGGGCTGTGATTTATCCGAAGAAAAGCAAATGCGGGGGAAGAATCGTGCGACTCGCAAGCGATTCAGCCCCCCGCGTCCCCCGGATACTGAGGTTGAGATATTTCATCGTAATTCTTAGTAAGCTGTTTATATAGAACT
>JACZVE010000114.1 GCA_022572825.1 SAR324 cluster bacterium | reverse complement strand
GATTCTCGCTGTCAGATCCCCAGCAGTTGCTGACCAGCCACCCGCCTGGCGAGAGGGGGGCGCGCAACAACCGGAAAAACGTGAGCGTGTTGAGGTGCGGCGCCGCACCCTCCGCATGGAAGGCATCCAGAAAGATCAGGTCGTAGTGCTCTTCATGCCGCTGAAGGAATTCGGCACCTTCCTGATTGACCACCTTCAACCGAGGCGACACGGGCAGGGCGAAATACCGGTAGGCCACATCCACCACGCCGCGGTTCAACTCCACCACCCGTTGCAGCGCCTGGGGCTGATGGCGGTGGATGAAATCGGGCAACGAGCCGCCGCCCAATCCGAAATGCAGAACGCGGGTGGCTTGCGGCACGAATAGGAAGCCCGCCATCATGGCCCGCGTGTAGTCGAGCAGCAGAACGTCGTCCGCCGTCAGCGAGCGTGCGCTTTGCACGATGTGGTTGCCAAAGCACAGTTCGCGCCGGTCGCCGCGATCGACGACCTGAATCAACGTGCCCTCGACGATTTTCTCGTAAATGGGCTTATCGTAGCGGAACAATTTCATGGCATCCGATCCGGGCCCGAAGGCGCCCCTGGGCGCAAGGGACAGCCCACCCTGTTCTTACACGGCCGTCCTGGTCCGCGAGTCGTGTCCACCATCGCGGGCAACCGCTGATGCGGCCATGCACCTCATGAAAAACAAATTGCCTGTTTTTGGCAAACCTATTTTAATCCCGCTTGTGCCTGGTGTTATATCAGAGGGGCGGGGGAACGGTTCGGGCCGCTCCGTGGCCCGACACGGGCCGGGCCCATGGCGGGCCGCCTCCCCGCGACGCCGTCGAGGCACTCCGCTGCGACGCGATCCCCTGAAATACCGCGCGGGCCCACCTCCGCGGCGGTGCGTAGCGAATTAATTCAAAGGCAATGGACGAGAGAGTGGAACACAAGCGGCTGCGCGACGCCCTGCTCCGGCTTCGTGACGTAACGCTGACCCTGCCGGACGGGACGGTGATGGGTCCTATCACTTGGGAAGTGCTGCGGGGCCGGCGGATCCGCGTATCCTGCGCCAGCGATGCGCAATGGGATGCCTTGGTGGCGCTGCTTACGGGACAGCTCCAGCCCGCCTCCGGCGGCCTTCAGGAAATTGTGCCGGTCAAAGTGCAGACGGACATGCATTTAAAGGACACGCTCGATTTAAACCAATCGATACGAGACTACCTCCATTCACCGGACGCGCCCGAGCACGTTTGGCTGGATAGGAGGCGCCGCGCACTTTGGGTACTGATCGATCTGCTGGGCATCTCGCCGGACATGACGCGCCGACCGCTGAAGATGGAGGGGGCGACTGTGTACGATAAGTACTGGGCGCTGCGTTTCATGTTGTCGCGGGCCGAGCTCCTGATCGGCCGCGAAATCTTCCAGATCGAGGACGCCCGCGTACGGTCGGCGTTCCGGTCGCGATGGCACGATTTCCCCGGAACGTTGATCGTCGGCGACTTGGGCGCGACCCTGCCGGGCCCCAGCGACACGCGGGTGCGCATTGATGCCGTCGGCAGGTGCTCCATCGCCGGTTAGGCAAAACCCTCACCACGCGCGGGCGCACCGCCACCGACCGGTCCAGGACGAGGCGGGCGGCGCATCCGGTGACGCCGCTGTTGCGCCCATTCCCCGTCGTGCCAAACATGTCAAGGGAGGCAGGAGGCCGCCGCTCCACCGCTGGATCGGGTTGACGTTTTCGCGGGGATTCGGATAGAACCGAGCAAATAGCCCGCCAGTTTGCAATCCAGGACGGGATTGGCCCCGATTCCAGGGATGGAAACGCTCCGCTCCTACCCATTCGTGCATTCACAGCGTGTACTTGCGCTTGTTGGCGGTATGACCAGCCCAGATATCATCCATGTGGCAGGCCTGCACAAGCACTACCGGGACGGAAAAGGCAACGATCTCCACATATTGCGCGGTGTCGATCTCCGAGTGGGCGAGGGGGAGATGGTCTCCATCATGGGTGCTTCCGGTGCAGGGAAAAGCACGCTCCTCCACCTTCTGGGCGCCCTCGATCGCGTAGAGGCAGGCACCATCCGTATCGGCGGCGTGGAGGTGGGTACGCTCGACGACGAGGCCGGCGCCCGGTTCCGCAATGAGACGATCGGGTTCGTTTTCCAGTTCCATCACCTGCTGATGGATTTCACGGCACTGGAAAACGTCATGATCCCCATGTGGATCAAAGCGGGGCGGACGCTGCCCTTTCACAAGGAATCCCAGTTGCTCCTGGGCGAAGTGGGGTTGAGCGCACGCGCTCATCACAAGCCTGCCGAGCTTTCCGGAGGGGAACAGCAGCGCCTGGCCATCGCCCGTGCCATCGCCAACCGTCCACGGATTCTTCTGGCCGACGAGCCAACCGGCAACCTTGACGAGGAGACGAGCGACCGGGTGGCGGAGCTGATGCTGCGCCTCAACAAAGCGCACGGCCTGACCCTGATCCTGGTCACCCACAATCCGCGGTTTGCCGCGCAGATGGACCGGAGATTCGTGCTGGAGCACGGAAAGTTACGGCCTCTGCCACCTCATGAGGCCAATGCATAGCCCCCTGGTGCCGGAGTACCCCAACGTCCGGCTCACCAGCGAGCGTGGCAAGCACGCGCGGTGCCCTGGCCGGCGCCGGGGCTTGGTGGTGTGGCTGATTGCCCTGGTAGTGCTGTTGGGGCAGGCCGCGGCGCAAGTCCAGGGACAAGACGGCACGCCAAACATCATTCACGAAATTGAGATTTCCGGGAACGTTCAGATCGGCAAGGGCGAATTGCTGGCCAACATCGCCAGCCGCGTAGGCGGTCCACTTGAGGGGCGCCTGGTGACTCAAGACATCAAGACGCTCTTCGCTCTGGGCCTCTTCCAGGATGTAAGGGCCGAGGCAGAGGAGGTCCCCGCGCGTGGGTACATCTTGCGCTTCATCGTCAAGGAGAAGCCCCGCATCATCGCCGTGACCCTCAGTGGCAACGTCCAAATCAGCGACAAAGACCTTTTCGAAAACATGACCATCCAAGTGGGAAGCTATTTCGCCAAGAGACTGCTGGAGGAAAGCATCGAGTCAATCCAATCCACCTATCGCACCAAGGGGTATTTAAAAGTGAAAGTCATTCCCGAGGTGCAACCCGAAAGCGAGTTGGCATACCGCGTAAACATTCGCATCGAAGAGTCGCCTCGCCTGTACATCACGGACATTCGCTCCTCGGGCACCAAGGTATTCTCCGAACTGGAAATAAAGCGGCTGATGACAAGCGCGGAGGTGGACTGCTTCGATTGGATCACCGATTCCGGCGTATTCGACGAGCAGAAGATCAACCAGGATCTTCAGATTATTGTCTCGGAATACCTGGAGCGGGGCTATGTGCGGGTATTTATCGAGAAGCCGAAGGTCACGCTGATTCATAACCCCGAGTTTTCCAAAATCATCGTCGAGCTCGATATCAGCGAGGGCGAGCAATACTTTACGGGCGCGATGGACATCGCCGGGGATATCCTGGGAGACAAACAGAGCCTGCTGGATCAATTGCCGCTGAAAACGGGGGACGTGTACAATGCCATCCTGCAGAACCGCCAGCTATTTGGATTGCGGGAAACGTACCAGGAGCAGGGATACGCATTCGTTCAGGTGCGGCCCGATATCCGCATCAATGATGCCGCGCGCCTGGTCGACGTCACTTACAACATCACCAAGAACGAGAAAGCCTATATTGGCCGCATCGAGTTCCAGGGCAACAGCGAAACCCGGGACTACGTGATGCGACGGGAGTTCGAGGTGCAGGAGAACCAGCTTTACAATGGACGAAAGCTGCGCAAGTCCCAGCAAAATCTGTCAGCCCTGGGGTATTTCCAGCCGTCGCTGCGCATCGAAACCGAGCCGCGGGAAGCCCAGAACGTTCTGGATGTGGTGACCAGAGTCCAGGAGACGCAAACCGGCACACTGCAAGCCCAGTTGGGCTTCAGCGATCAAGCGGGCGTGACGGTTGCCACCTCGGTTTCCAAAGGCAACTTCCTCGGGCGGGGACAAACCTTTCGCGCCACGTTGCAATTTAGTCAGCGCATCGTTACTCAGGATTACTCGGTGGATTTTATCGAGCCTCATCTTTTTGACACGGAATTCTCCAGCGACTCATCCGCATCCTACCGCGTCATCGAGGACCAGACCGAATTGGACCGGGGTAAATTTGAAGAGATATCCGGCTCCCAGGGATTCGGTCATCCCATTGTGGGGCCCTTGCGCATCAATTTGGCGCTGTCGGCGCTCAACCGAAGTTTCGAGGATGTGGACGAGCCCGCCGTCAAGCTGCGCACCTTCACAACGGCATTCATCTACCGAACGGTCAACCACCCCATCTTTCCCACGAGCGGTAGCTCCATCACGCTGGCTGTGTCGCAGATTGGGGGGCAGATACTGGGCGGCACCACCGAGTATCGCCGTTACCGTCTGCGCGCGCAGCGCTTCTACAGCCTCAACGAGGACAACACGCTGATTTTGATGGCCAAGATGCGGCTTGGCTGGCTGGAACAGGTGGGCAACAACGTTATCCCGCCGGAGGAGCGATTTCGGCTCGGCGGGATCAACTCGATTCGCGGTTACCGCTTCAATGAGATCGGCGGTCCGTTCGGGCGGCTCGAGCGGGAGCTCAACTCCGTGCCCCGGCTGGCCCTGGACGATCAGGGCCAGCCTATCCTGGATTCATCGGGCAACCCGGTATTCATTGACGTCGACACCCGTATTCTCGGACTGGACGAGGCCACGTTGGAAGATGTGGAGGGAGGAGGCATTTTCGAGCGGCTGTTCAACGTGGAGCTGCTGTTTCCCTTGGCCGGAGATAACTTTCGGGGGGTTGTCTTCTACGACGCCGGGCAGGTGAACGCGGAAAAGGTGCAATATGAGATCCTCAACGAGGATGAGCCCGACTTCTTCGATCTGCTGCAGAGCGTCGGGGCTGGGGTGCGCATCATCACGCCGCTGGGTGTCTTTCGCTTCGAATACGGCCGCAAACTGAAGGTGCGCGAGGGCGAAAGTCCAGACGAGTTCGACTTTACCATCAGTACCCTATTTTGATTACTGTGCTATAACATCAAGGCGATAATGGGGAAGCTATTGCACTGAAGCAATTATTCCGTAGCTGTTACACCTGCTGCTCCGGCGATCTGATCCCAGGCCATACAGAGTCCCAACGGGTGTGCCAATCATGTCCACGATCCGCAATTTGGCGCCGCTCCTCTTCCTGCTCCTGCTCCTACCCAGCCTTGCCCGGCCAGCAGGCCTGGAGGGCCTCAAGATCGGTGTGGTTAATATCAATGCGGCCATGAATCGCTCTGCGGCGGGGGAACGCTCGAAGAATATTCTGCTGGCCTCGAAAAGTCAGAAAGAAAACGAGTTGAAGGCCAAAGAGGCGGAGCTCAGACAGCTTCGCGACGATCTGAAGAACAACATCATGCTGACGGACGACGCGCGCAGCCGCAAGGAAAAGGAGTTGCGCGAGCAGGAGCGAGCACTGCGCAAGGAGGTGCAGCAGGCTCAGAAAGAGCTGCAGATCAGGGAGCGCAAGCTGACGGAATCCATATTCATCGAGCTAAAAACCGTCATCGACGAGATCGCCAAAGAGGAAAAATACGATTTGATTCTGGAGCAGAACGCATCGCAGGTGATCCTTTATTCCAGCGCCAAGTTCGATAACATTACAGAGCGGGTGATCGAACGGTACAATAAGTTCCAAGCGGCAAACTGAAGCGGCCATTACCCGCGGCCCCGCTTGTGCTGCCAGCCCCCTTTCACCGCTCCGCCCCGAGGACGCCCAGGGATGCCAGAACTGCAGATTGAAGACATCAAGAAGATGCTGCCGCACCGCTACCCGTTTCTCCTGCTGGATCGCGTGCTGGAACTGGACGAGGGAAAGCGGTGCAGAGCGCTGAAGAACGTCACCGGCAACGAGTACTTCTTTGAGGGACATTTCCCGGGCAATCCCGTCATGCCCGGCGTGCTCATCGTCGAAGCGATGGCGCAGGTCTGCGGCATTGCCGCCTTCGCTCTGGTTAAGGACGCGGCGAAGAAATGGCCGCTTTTCGCCGGCATTGACAAGGCCCGCTTTAAGCGGCCGGTGGTCCCGGGGGACCAACTCATCATTGAAGCCGAATACACCACCCACAAGCTCAACCTCTGGGTATTTTCCGTCAGGGCCACTGTCGATGGCCAGATTGTCGCCCGGGCGGAGATCCGCACGGCGACCGTCTACAAAACCGATTGACCAGCGCTCCCATGGCCGGAAAGATTCGCGTGGCCGTCGTTGGCGTGGGTCATCTGGGCCGCTTCCACGCACAAAAGTACGCCGCCTTGCCGCACTGTGAATTGGTCGCTGTGGTGGACGTCGATCGCGCACGCGTCAAGGCAGTGTCACGGGAGCTCGGCGTTGCGGGCTATACGACACTGGCGCCGGTGCTGGCGCAGGTCGATGCCGTCAGCATTGCTACGCCGACGCGGTGCCATCATTCGGTGGGCCGTGCTTGCCTGGAGGCCGGAAAGCACACACTGATGGAAAAGCCCATCGCCGCCGACATCGCCCAGGGAGAGGAGCTGATCGCCCTGGCGCGCAGTCGTGGGGTGGTATTGCAGGTGGGCTACCTGGAGCGCTTCAACCCCGCCTTTGTCGCCTGTCAGCCACGCATCGCCCATCCGCAATATATCGAGTCCGTCCGCATCTCCTCATACGCCGGTCGCGGAGTGGACGTGGACGTGGTGCTGGACCTGATGAGCCACGATCTGGACCTGGTCACCTCCCTGGTGAGTTGCCCGCTACGCGACCTGCACGCGGTGGGCATCTCCCTCATGACCTCCAGCACGGACCTGGCTCACGTGCACATTGTCTTCGAAAACGGCTGCGTGGCCAATCTCACTGCCAGCCGCATTTCGGCCAAGGCCGAGCGCAAGATGCGGCTGTTTCAACCCGATCGCTACTTCTCGATGGACTTTGCGCGGCCCGCCGCCAGGGAGTACATCGCGGATCGTGGCTCGGGGGATCGCTCGGGCGTACGTGAGGTGGTCCTGAAGGTGAATGAAGGGGATGCGCTGCTGGCGGAGATCGAGGGATTTCTCAGGGCCATCGCCACGGGAGCCCCGCCGGTGGTGCGCGGGGAGGATGGTCTGCGGGCCATGGCGTTGGCGGATCGGGTCACGCGCGATATTGCGCGCAACGCGCTGCGATGATTCTCCTCCGCGCCGTTTTCCTGGAGCTGTTCAGCCCCTTCGCGCTGACCCTGCTGGTGATGGCAGGGCTGCTGATGATGGAAAAGGCCTACCGGCTGATCAACCTGGTTGTCGAAAGGCGGCTCAACCTGGGCGAGGTGGGGCTCATGCTCGTCTACGTGTTGCCTCAGGTGCTGGCGGTGACCATTCCCCTGGGCGTAGTCGGCGCGGTATTCGTCACCGTCGTGCGGCAATCGATGGATTCCGAAGTGATTTCCATGCGGGCCGCGGGGCGCGGTTTGTGGAACTACGCTCTGCCGTTCGTTGGCTTCGGGCTGCTGATGAGCCTGATCACCGCGGTCGTCACCGTCTGGCTGCAGCCTACGGCTTACCGCAAGTACGCCGAATTGCAGGTGGAGATGGTGCGTTGGCGAGCCGAAGAAAAGCTGGTGCCCGGCGAATTGAACTACGACTTCGGCGATAAGGTGATCCGCATCGGCGGGCGCCGGTCGGAAAAGGAGCTCAGCGACATCTTCATCTCCAACCGGGTCATTGGCGACACCACCTCCGTGATTGCCGCGCAGTCCGGCTGGATCGAGGTGGACGATGCCGTAAACCAGGTCGTGTTCCGCCTTCGCGATGGCACGGTTTACACCCTTGTCAAGGGCTCTCCCGCCTTTCGCACCGTGCGCTTCGACACGCTGCGCTACGTGTTGGAATACGAGCCGGTTCGATCGCTGGAAGTGCGCACGATACGCACGCTGTCCACGCGGCAACTGCTCGATATTCTGGCAGACGAAGAACTCACCCCCCAGGCCGGCATTGGCTACGGCCGTGAACTGCAACGGCGGCTGGCCTCTCCATGGTCATGTCTGGCATTCGCGCTGGCCTCGCTGCCCATGGCGCTTGTCGATCCACGCTCGGGCAGACGCGCGGGCTATCTGCGCGCGATTTTTCTGGTGCTTGCCTACTTTATCGTCTGGGCGGCGTTCAAGGATCTGGTCGGAGGCGGAAAAGCCTCGCCTTACACGCTGTGGCTGCCCGCGCTGTTGATCTTCTTTTATGGTATATTGAGACTCTGGCAGTTAAATGCCGATATCGAAATTTTAAGGCGCGTCTTCCACCGCTAGTGTTCCGGTTTATAGCTCCATCGTAGTGGGTGTGGGGCATAGGCCCGCATTAGTCGGGTG
>JACZVE010000440.1 GCA_022572825.1 SAR324 cluster bacterium | reverse complement strand
CACCGCCCAGCCCGAAGGTGGCTATGTCCAGCCCATCGACGGCGATCCGGCGATGATCGATCTGGATGCCTCCCCTGCGCAACACGCCGCGTCCGTTGCTAACCCGGCCGATATCCGTCGTGGTGCCCCCCACGTCGATCACGATCGCCTCCGACTCCCCCGACAGGAACGCGCCGCCGCGCAGGGAGGCCGCCGGCCCCGAGAACAGCGTCTGCACCGGCCGCTCGCGCGCTTCGGCCTCCTCCATCAGCGAGCCGTCGCCCTTCACGATGTACAGGGGGCAGGCGATGTCCCCTTCGGCGAGGATGGCCTTGACCGCCTGCAGCCATTCCAGGATCACGGGGAGCAGCCCCGCATTGAGCGCCGCGGCCTGGGCACGCTGCATGAAGTTGAGCCGATGGCTCAGCTCGCTGCCCAGCACCACCGGCTTGTGGAAGTGCCGCGCGAGGATCTCCCCGATGTGCTGCTCATGGGCAGGGTTGCGCGTCGAGGCGTAGCCGGACACCGCGTAGCTTTCCACGTGGGGGTCCAGGGGGCGCACCTTGCGAACCACCTCCGCCTCCGAAACCGGGGCCAGCTCCACGGCATCGAACCCCACTTCGCTGCGCAGCAGCGCCAGATAAGGATGGAAGTCCGCCGGCAGGGCAATGTCGCCCGGCTCGATCACCAGCGCGGTGGGGTGCACCCGCCCCTCCGCTACCGTGTTGGTGGCCAGGGTCGTGGAAAGCGCCACCCGCCGCAGCCGTCCGGCTTCATCGCGGGCCAGGTTGAGCGCCTGGAAGGCATTGCGAATGCAGACGGTATAGTCGCCGTGCGTGGTGGGCGTTTTCGCCTTGCGCAGGATGTCCTCGAGCGCCAGGTCGATGAGCACGATGTCGGTGAAGGTGCCCCCCGTATCGATCCCGATTCCGAGATCAGGCGCACCTGGATTCCGCATGGCGGTCTGGTTGGCGGATTGAATTATGGAGGCGAAGCACTTTCACTGAGCACTGGCACACCCACCGCACCCGCTGGGCGGAAAATCGCTATACTTCGCGCCCCGCTTCCCCCTCAAAGCGCGCCACCCGGCGGCGACGGTCCATCCCCGTGACGGCGGCCGGTGGCCGCTTTTTTCGGATTGTAACCGGCGCCAGGCTGTGATAGGGATGCTCCATCAGCAACCATCGCAACGGGCCACGGCGGCCTGTGCGGCAGCGCTTGCCGGTCGCGCGCTGCTTCCGTGCCGCCGCAGCGCCCCTGAAGGAGTGCACCTTCCAAAGGCGCAGACCACCATGGCCGTCAAAGTCCCCATTTACGTCATCCCGGGCGAACCGGTGAAAGAATACCTCAACCAGTACACCGACTCGCTGAAGAACATGTTTCAAGAGGCGATCCGGGTGCACCAGAACTTCTGCACCTACGATCGCTGGCGCTCGACAGACTACACGGGGCCTTTTTCGGACCTGAAGAGCGGCTTCCTTCCGTACAAGGCCTGAGCCGCCGCGGGGCGATCCCCCGCGGTTCGTAATCCCGCGAGTCGATCCCCTCGCGGCAGGCCCCGCTGCTCCGCATCCACGCCGGAGCGCAACTTCGCCGCGCATCAGGGCCGCCCGCGAATCGATGTCTCAAATTATTGCCCATCGCTCGCCGATGCGGAGCCCTGATCGTCGCCGGTTCTCCGTCGGAAGCCCCAGCGCTGCAACAGCCACCCCGCCAGCATTCCCCACAGCAGCCAGATGACGATCGCGGCGATGGGCAGCATCACTCCCAACCCCAATCCGAACCATCCCTGCCCGCCCACGGGGTAGCGCCGTAGAAACAAATCCGCCAGCGGTACGGCGGCCGCGAGGAGCCCGCGCTGCCATTGCGGGGCCGACTGCCAGAGGGGCACGAGAAACACCAGGCCGTACAGCAGGCCGCGCACGACGCGCTCCAAAAACCACGGCGCGAGGTCCGGCGGCGTGCCGATGGGCACGCCCAGGACGATGAAGATACCGGTCCCGGAAAGGATCCAGATGACGAGGCTCGTTGCCAGAGCCGCGAGCGCACCCGCGACCACCACCTGAGGGATGACGGGCAATCTGTTCAAGCGAGTCTCCTTTTCGTTGAAAGTGCCGTGGATCGGCCACGGCTGCTGCCCCTTCGCAGGCCGT
>JACZVE010000113.1 GCA_022572825.1 SAR324 cluster bacterium | reverse complement strand
AGGTCGTATTTTGGCTAGTGTTCTGAGTCAGAAGTTCCTGCAAAATATAAAGGAATGCGATTGGTTTTGCTGCCCTCGGCAAAACCTCACCCCGCGGGCTGACGCCCGCTGCCCCTCTCCGCAATCGGAGAGGGGCGACCAAGCCGGTATATATCGGGGAACTTCCATCGGTAGCTCCCCCTTTCCCGCGGGAGAGGGGGAGCAGAGCGCGGCTCGCAAGCGCTGCCGAAGGGCGGGGGTGACGTTATTGCGCTACCCTATCAATCACTTGTATTTCTCAAGAATTATTCAATGAACTGCTGATTCAAAACACCAGTATGCATGAGCTTCTGAGTCAGAACTCTAGCGGCTGCAACCAACCAAGGGAGACATGTCTATGGCGATCGCTCAACAGGCTGCGTCCGTGGCGGATCTGCGAAGGTCGGCCATTGCCGAGGCCATGGCGAAGGTTCGCGCGGTCGAGGAGACGCAGGGCGTCACGCGCGCATCGTTGCGGGACATTCGCGCCGTGGTGCTGGATCTGGCCAGGCGCGCGGAGCTGTTCCCGCGGGAGGATTTTCCCAAGGAGCTGGACGAGAAGGGGAATAACGCCGTCTATCTGCTCTCCGAGGATGCCGACCACCGCTTCGCGCTTTACATGTCCACGGCCCTGCCGGGCAAGAAGGTGCCGCCTCACAATCACACCACCTGGGCTGTGATCGTGGGGGTGGAAGGGGAGGAGCAAAATCACTTCTACGAGCGCGCGGACGACGGCTCGCGGCCCGGCGAGGGAACGCTGCGCGAGATCGGCCACGAGGTGGTGCGGCCGGGTACGGGCGTGTGCCTGATGCCCGACGACATCCATCATATTCAGGTGGACGGCGATCAGCCCACGTTGCACCTGCACCTGTACGGTCGCGCGCTGACCCATCTGCCGCAGCGCGTTACCTACGATACGGCGCAGGGCACCTACAAGATCTTCCCCGCCAGCCCCAACATCCGGGATCTGCGATGACCGCCACGGTCACGCCTGCAAGCCTGAAGCGGATGCTGCACGACGGGCAGGAGCTGGCCCTGCTCGACGTGCGCGAAGAGGGGCAGTTCGCGCTTCCGGCCGTGACCAACCCCCCTATATTCAGTCGCAGTCGCGGCGCAGCGGTGCATTCAGCCATGGGGCCTCACGGCATACGACGCCGCGCCTCCATGCGGCCGGCACCTTTCCTCTGTACGAAGTCTCTGTGACTGAGTTACAGTTGCCTGGCCCGCACCATCGACCGGCCCCTAGTCGCCGGCGCGGCCGTGTTCGGACCGGGCAGGGGGCTCGGAGGATTCTGTCCCGGCCCGGCGGTTGTCTCACTGGCCTCAGGCCAGCCAGCAGTGATAGTCGTCGTGCTGGCAATGATCGCTGGACTGATCCTGCCCGACCTTTCTCCCTGGGCGGCCATCCGCAAAGCAAAAGCGCTTGCCGCCAAGGCGGCGGGCGATTCCGGCGACGGCCACGTCCGCTTCGCCGCTCAGGACGGATAATGGCATTCAGCGCACGGCGCTGCATGCTCGCTGCCCTGTGAAT
The DNA here is from genome assembly GCA_022572825.1 of SAR324 cluster bacterium. GTDB lineage: Bacteria > SAR324 > SAR324 > SAR324 > JACQKK01 > JACZVE01. Next base: position 6,864 of record JACZVE010000113.1, on the reverse strand, counting down.
ACGCGGCTGGCAAGGAGCACACCCTTGGAAGTTCAGGCTTTCTACGATGATGCCACCAGCACCCTGACGTACGTCGTGTACGATCCGGCCTCGCAGGATGCGGTGGTGATCGATCCCGTGCTCAATTACGACCCGGCCCCTTCCACCACCGATACGCGGTCTGTGGACGAGGTGATCCGCTTTGTCGAGGGCAGCAGGCTACGCGTTCATTTCATCCTGGAAACCCACGCCCATGCGGATCATCTCTCCGGATCGCAGGCGCTGAAAAAGGCGTTTCCCCAGGCCCAGATCGCGATCGGGGCCAATATTACCGAGGTACAAAAGACCTTCAAGCAGGCCTTCGACCTGCCCGCGGCGTTCAAGACCGACGGCAGCCAGTTCGACCGGCTGCTCCAGGATGGCGAGATCCTGCGCGCCGGCACGCTCGCGCTGGAGGTCATCTTCACGCCCGGACACACACCGGCCGATGCCGCCTACAAGATGGGCGACGCGATCTTCACCGGCGACTGCCTCTTCATGCCGGACTCCGGCACCGGCCGCTGCGACTTTCCCGCCGGCAGCGCGCGGGAGCAATACCGCTCCGTCACCGAGCGGCTATATACGCTCCCGGAACAGACCCGTGTGTTCGTGGGGCACGATTACCAGCCGGGCGGCCGCGATCTTGCGTTCGAGAGCACGATCGGCGAGCAGAAGCGGGGCAACGTGCACCTCCCGGCCGACCGCAGCGAGGAGGCATTCGTCAAATTCCGCACGGAACGCGACAGCACCTTGAGTACGCCGAAATTGCTCTTCCAGAGCGTACAGGTGAACATCGACGCCGGGCGCCTTCCCGAACCCAGCCCCACCAGCAGCGTGCGCTACCTCAAGATCCCGGTGAACCTCTTCCAACCGGCGACCAGCGAGGACGGCCGGCCTGGAGGCGAGATCACCGAAGAAACCGTCTGAGCCGACGGGGCCGCGCTTCTGTGTCGGGTGCGGAACTTCGCCGTTCATCGAGCCCGCACCCTCGCAGGCTCGATAGGGCCGATCACATCGGATTCGGCATCATCTCCGCATCAGCACTGTCACGAGGCCCATCCCCCCGGTGTTACCCGAAGGCCAAAGGCCCGCGGGCAAGCGCAGCACCTTCACTACGTACTGTCGGTGGTGCCATGGACGGAGCCAGCTGTCCCGGCCGATCCGGCTCTGCCCTGCCGGGGACTGCCCACCCTGAACAGATGCGGCCCGGCCAGGGCGTCTTCGCGGGGCGCGGTGCGCCGGCCAATGGGTCGATGGCGGGCTGTCTGGAATATCGAAGCCCAGGGGTGGCCTGGGCGATTGTCAATACCCGCGGTGTTGCCGTAACTTCATGAATCCACCGCCACGAGGAGGCTGGGAACCCCCCACCCCCTTTGAAGACGGAGACCAATGGTCGATAGGGAGCAGCCATGAGCGGAACAGCGTCGCGCGGCATCACTCGCCGTGATCTGTTGCACTATTCAACCACCGGCGCTTTGGCCGTCGGCGTTTTTGCGGCAGGAACGACGATATACGGACAAAAGCGCAAGAAGCTCAAATTCATCACCCTCTCCCACAGCGTGAATACCGCCATCTACGCGCCCCACATGATCGCGCAGGAAATGGGGTATTTCGATGATGCCGGACTGAGCGCCACCTTCATCGTACCAGGGGGCGGGGCACGGGTGGCCCAGATGCTGGCCGGCCGGCAGGTGGGCTTTGCCCAGGGTGACAGTTCCCACCCGCTTAGGATCAGCGAGAAGGGCAAGCCCACCGCCATGATCTACGGCAGCGATACCCGCTGCTCCTACGCGAACATTCTGGTGCGCAAGGAACTGTGGGAGGCCGGCCTGAACACTGTGGATAAGCTGGCCACCTTGCGCCGTCCCAACGGCGAGCGGCGCGTGATCGCGGCCACGCGCATCGGATCGGGCACGTGGGTCTACGGCAATTACGTGCTCTCGCAGTTCGCCGCCGGTGGCAAGTCGGTCAACGACCAGGTGAAGTGGGTCGGCGGGGGAGGCACCACGACCATGCTGGGCGGCCTGAAGTCCGGCCGGTTCGACGCCATCATGGCCATCCCGATCTGGATGGAAAAGGCCATCGGCGACGGCTACGGCATGGCCCTGTTCGATATTTCCTCCAGCCAGGCCTGGAACACGGTTTTTGGCGCCAATATCCCCACCACTGTCGGCTACGCGCTCAAGGAGACGATCGAGGAAGACACGGCGCTGACGGAAGCCTACGTCACCGCCGTATACCGGGCCATGCAGTGGCTCAAAGGGCGGGACGCGGAGGAGGTTTTCGACAAAATCGGCCGCAAGTACATGGGCACTTTCACCCAGGAGCAGGTGATGAACGAGGTCAAGTACTATCAGGCCATCTTCAATTACGAGCTGCTGATCTCCCGCGAGGATTTCGAGGCCGCCAAGAAGGTCTGGGTGCCACGCGCCACCAAGAAGAACTGGGCCTACGAGGAAGTTGTCGATATGCGCTTCGTGGTTAAAGCGGCACAGACCTGACCGCGGCCGATCGCTCCAACTATCAGCGGCGGTCGGAGCGTGCCACGCCCTTCCCGCCCAGCGCCGGCCGCGGGCGCCCCGGTGCCGCGTGCGGCCGGACTCCCCACCCTGCATCCCCGGTTCCAAGGCAAGCTTCACGCCTGAGCGAAGGCGCGCAAACCACCCATGGCCTCATCGCCAAATCCCGCCCAACGGCCGGCCCACCAGCCCACGCGTATCCAGGTTCGCTCGCTGCGCAAACGCTTCGCGCTGAAGGATCGCCAGGTGATCGCCCTGGGAGACCCCTCGTTCGAAGTGGCGGATCACGAGTTCGTTTCCCTCATCGGGCCCAGAGGCTGCGGCAAGTCCACCGTGCTGAACATTGCCGTGGGCCTGATGTCCGCGACCAGCGGGGCGGTCTACATCGCCGGGGAGGCGGTGACCCGCCCACTGGATAAAGTCGGCTACATCTTCCAGAAGGACACCACCTTTCCCTGGAAGACCGTCGAAGAAAACATCGGGATCGGCCTGGAGTATCGCGGGATGGCGGCGGGGGCGGTCCTCAGGCGAGCCAGCGCTTGCGGCGGCGATAGTGCTTTACGTCGCGGTAGCTTTTGCGGCCGCCCGTTTCCAGACCGAGATAGAACTCCTTGACGTCCTCGTTGTTGCGCAGCGTCTCGGCATTTCCTTCCAAGACGACCCGCCCATTTTCCAGAATATATCCGTAGGACGCGCAGCGCAGCGCCAGGTAGGTGTTCTGCTCGGCCAGCAGAATGCTCACCCCTTCGCGTTGGTTGAGCTGCGAGACGATCTCGAAGATTTCCTCCACCAGTTGCGGCGCGAGGCCCATGGACGGCTCGTCCAGCAGCATCATTCTGGGACGGGCCATCAGGGCGCGCCCGATCGCCGTCATCTGCTGCTCGCCGCCCGAGGTGTAGCCGGCCAGCTCGCCTCGCCGCTCCTTCAGGAGAGGAAAGTAGTGATAGACCAGCTCCAAATCCTCACCAATGGCCCGCCGGCCATCGGTGCGGGTATAGGCCCCGGTAAGCAGATTCTCCTCGACGGTGAGGTGCTCGAAGACGTGGCGGCCTTCCATCACCTGGATCACGCCGCGCTTGACCAGCTCATAGGGGGTGAGCTGGTCCACCCGTTCCGCGCGATACTCGATCAGACCCTTGGTGACATCGCCCCGCTCGGCGCTGAGCAGGTTGGAGATGGCCTTCAGCGTGGTGGTCTTGCCGGCTCCATTGGCGCCGAGGAGGGCTACCACGCCCCCCTCGGGAACCTCCAGGGAAACCCCCTTCAACACCAATATCACGTGATCGTAAATCACCTCGATATTGTTGACGCTGAGCAGCGGGCTACCCTTGGGAACAACTGCCAGCGCTTCCGCCTTGGACAGCATCTCGTATCAGCAGTCGCGCGGGGTTATGTTGTTTTCCTTGGCATAGGCCGCGGCCGCTTTTTCGATCATCGGCCGCACCACGTCGCGCATCGGCTTGAACCAGCCGCTGACCATCTTCCACTGCTTGCCGTCCCACTGCTGGAAGATCACCGGCCCGCTCGTTTCGTGATCCGCGCAGGACACCTTGACCGGGCGGGTCATCCCTGCCATGCCCAGTTCCTTGAGCCGCTTCGGGGTCACGTCGAGGTTCTCCAGCCCCCAGCGCACCTGCTCGCCGGTCATGGCCTTGTTGCCGTAGCGGCCCATGGCGGTGCGCACCGCCTCCACGCCGAACATGGCGTTGACGAGGGTGCGGTTGTAGAGCACTTCCCCCCAGTTGTTGTCCCTGGCCCTGGCCTCGTCGCCGTTGTAGACGTACTTGAGGATGTCCTCATGCACCTTCCATTTGGCGCCCGCGCCGTTGAAGGTGGCGCTCTTGTAGCCGATGGCCCTGTCGCCGGCGGGAATCACGTCGGTCTCGGTGCCGGACCACCAGTTGCCGACGAATTTATCCATGGGATAGTTGATCGCCGCGGCCTCCTTGATGGCCACCTGATTCATCACCCCCCAGCCGGACATGAAGATCCAGTCGGGGCGGTAGCGGCGGATCTGCAGCCAGGTCGCCTTTTGCTCCTGGCCGGGATGGTCCACCGCCAGCAGCTTCAGGTCGTAGCCGAACTTTTTGGAGAGTACCTCGAGCGTCGGGTTGGCTTCCTTGCCATAGGCGCTGTTGTGGTAGACATGGGCGATCTTCTTGCCCTTCAGCTCTTTCATCCCCCCCTCCTGCTTGCCGACGTAGCGGATGAAAGCCGATGCCTGGCTCCAGTAGGAGGTGGGAAAGTTAAAGATCCACTTGAACACGCGGCCGTCCGCGGCGGCGGTGCGGCCATAGCCCATGGAAAGGATGGGAATCTTGTCCACGGGGGCCTTGGGGATCAACTGATAGGTAATCCCCGTGGAGAACGGGTTGATGAGGGCGGTCATCCCCTTGTTCTTCAGCTTCTCGTAGCACTCCACCCCGATCTTGGTATTGTACTTGGTCTCGCATTCCTCCGACACGATCCTCACGCCGTTGATCCCGCCATCGCGCGCATTGAGCAGCGCGTAATAATCGCGGAATCCGTTCGCCGAGGGAATGCCGTTGGGCGCATAGGGGCCCGTGCGGTAGACCAGCATGGGAAAGAATTGCTCGTTCTGCGCCAGCAGCGTGCCGGTGGTTGCGCCGATCCACGCCATTGCGACGCCGAGCAGGGCCAGCGACAGGTTTCTGATCTTCATGGTTCGCCTCTCTGTTGGGTTTGGGTCGATCCATCAGGGATTGGCGGCGAGTCTAGCACGCCGCCGCTGCATCGGCCAATACGCTTTTCAGGCCAGCCGTTTTGCCTCGCTTGGCACCTCAATAGGGAAAGGGCCACCGCCGCAGTTTCTGCTTGCCGATCTGCCACAGCCGGGCGAAACCATTGGGCTCGACGATGAGGAAGTAGACGATCATGCCGCCGAAGATGATCTCCTCCAGATGCTTGGCAAGGTCGATGGGAATGTTCACGTTGAACATGGCTGGGGCATTGGTCAGGAAGATCGGCACCAGCGTGATAAAGGCGGCCCCCAGGAACGAGCCCAATATGCTGCCCAGGCCTCCGATGATGATCATGAACAACACCTGAAAGGAAACGAAGACGTCGAAGGCCTCCGTCTCGGCGCTGCCCAGCCAGAGGAACACCATCATCGCCCCGGCCACGCCGCAGTAGAACGAGCTGATGGCGAAGGCCAGCAGCTTGGTCTGCAGGGGGCGGATGCCGATGATCTCGGCGGCGATGTCCATGTCGCGGATCGCCATCCAGGAGCGCCCGATGCGGCCCCGCACCAGGTTCTTGGCCGCCAGGGCGAAGATCACCACGATGGCGAGCGAGACCAGATAGCGCACCTCGGCGCTGGCCTCCGGCCCGGTGACCATGATGCCGAACACGGTGCGCGGGGGTGCGGTGATGGTGCCGGAAGGGAAATAATTGTAAAACCAGCCCACCTTGTTGAACAGCCAGAGAATGAAAAACTGCGCCGCAAGCGTCGCCACGGCCAGGTAAAACCCCTTGATGCGAAGGCTGGGCAAACCGAACACGAGGCCGACCGCCGCGGTGATCAGGCCCGCCAGGAGAAATACGAGCAGTATATTGATCTCCGGGATGTTGGTGGTGATCTTGTAGGTGGCATACGCCCCCACGGCCATGAACGCACCGGTTCCCAGGGAAAGCTGCCCGGCGTATCCGGTGAGCAGGTTGAGGCCGATGGCCGCCAGGGAGAAGATCAGAAAAGGAATGATCACCGCCTGCAGCCAGTACTCGTCGGCGATGAAGGGCACCACGGCAAAGGCGAACACCAGCACCCCAATGACCACCACCCGATCCTGGGCAATGGGAAAGATCGCCTGATCGGCCACATAACTGGATTTGAACTGTCCCGCTTCGCGGTAGAGCATAACCTCACACCCGTTCGATGATGATCTCGCCGAACAACCCCTGCGGGCGGAACATCAGGAAGACCAGCGCCAGCATGTAGGCGAACCAGTTTTCGATGGCCCCGCCGAACGCCGGTCCCCAGTAGATCTCCGCGATCTTCTCGCCCACCCCGATGATCAGCCCGCCCACGATCGCCCCGGGCACCGAGGTGAATCCACCCAGAATCAGCACCGGCAGCGCCTTGAGCGCGATCAGCGACAGGGAGAACTGCACGCCGCTCTTGGCGCCCCACATGATGCCGGCGACCAGGCCCACAATGCCGGCAACGGACCACACGATCACCCAGATGGTCTTCAGCGGAATGCCCACCGCCAGTGCCGCCTGATGATCGTCGGCCACGGCGCGCAGTGCCCGCCCGATGACGGTCTTGTGGAAGAACACGGCCAGCACGGCGACCAGCACGGCCGCG
>JACZVE010000112.1 GCA_022572825.1 SAR324 cluster bacterium | reverse complement strand
TGCTCCATGATTTGGTTGACCGTGGGCAGTCCGAGGCCCACGTCGAAGCTTTTGGTACTGTACAGCGGCTCGAAGATGGTTGCCAGGGTCTCGGGCGCAATCCCCGGCCCGGAGTCGCTGACGGAAATCTCGAAGCGCCCGGCGGTCCCCCGTGTGCCTATGCGGACGCAGGCCCCGCCGTCGGGCCGCGCTGACAGCGAGGCCGCGCTGGTGGCCTGCATCGCGTTTTCGTAGACGTTGATCACTGCCCGGCGAAACCGGTGTGGATCGATGAAGACAGTCACGGCCGACGCCGCCGGCTCCCTGTGCATCTATGCCCTCGGGCACGTCCAGCTCCTCCAACAGTTCGACCAGCCAGTCGTCGACGATCAGGGGCTGGAGCGTGGGGCTGTGGGCGCGGGCGAAAGTTCCTGCGCCGAGCGGTTGGATGCGGCCAATTGCGCGGGCGGCTTGGGTGGGCGGCCGCATCCGCGCCGCCGCCGGAAGGACTTGCGGCGGCCATCGGCACCGGAAAGCGGCGCCTAGGTTTTTGTGGATATTAGCGGAGGGCCGTGTAATGATGACGGCGGGCTAGCTTCCGAACTATCTGAGCCCCTCTTTGCAAGTTCCTTGAAAGAGTACGATTCCGCGCAATATCGGAAGGAGGATGGTTCATAAGTATTTGTTGAAGGAACGCAGTAAGTGATCGGAAAAGTGAAATGGTTCAATGAATCCAAGGGCTACGGATTCATCACGCCGGACGATGGCAGCAGAGACTGCTTCTGCCACCAGACCGAGATCCAGATGGAAGGTTTCCGCACATTGACGGAAGGCCAAGCCGTGGAATTCGAGGTCGAGGAGGGGACGAAAGGTCCAGCCGCCAAGAACGTCCGGCCGGTGTAGTCAATTCCAAAGATCATCGCTAATCCAGCAGACCCCGGCGTGGCCATCGTGCCGCGGCCGGGGTTTTTCTATGCGCTCGCCCCCAGCGCATCGCACGGCCATGCCCGCGTCACGGTTCCGCCGCGATGGGGTGCCGCAGCGTGCCGATGGGGTCGATCTGCACCTCGACCACTTCCCCGGGCTTCATCCACACCGGCGGATCGCGCCGGGCCCCCACGCCCGCGGGAGAGCCGGTCGAGATCACGTCGCCCGGTGCAAGCGGCGTGAATGCGGAGACGTAGTTGAGAATGAATGGGATGCTGAAGATCATCTGATCCGTTGTGGCGCGCTGCATCTCTCGCCCGTTGAGCCGGGTGATCAACGTCATCCGCGTGGGGTCGGGAATCTCGTCCGTGGTGACCATCCACGGCCCGAAACCGCCGGTGGAGGGAAAGTTTTTGCCGGCTGCCACGCTGTGCTGCTGCCAGTCGCGCACCGAGCCGTCCAGGTAGCACGCGTAGCCGGCAACGTGCGCCAATGCCCGCGCCTGGGGAATGTGCCGCCCCGCCTTGCCCACGATGAGGGCCAGTTCGCCCTCGAAGTCCAGCTGATCGGAAACGCGAGGCTTGACGATGGGCTGGCCATGGCCCACTTGCGAGTCGGGAAAACGGATGAACAGGTTGGGCGTTTCCTTGTCGTGAGCCCACTCGGCGCGCTTGTCGCTGTAATTCATGCCGATGCAGATGATCTTGCCGGGCCGGGGTATGACGGGCAGAAAGGTCACCGCATCCAGTGGCAAATCGGGCTTTTGTCCGGCTGCCGCCATGCGCAGCTCGTCCAGCGCCTCTGCCTGCAAGGCGGCCCGCAGGTCAGGGTAGCGCGCACCCACCCGCCGCCCCAGATCGACGATTCCGCCATCCACGACAGCCCCGTAGCTGGCGTTGGCGTCATAGACAAAGCTCATCAACTTCATCGAGGCCACCTCTATACTTTATACCGGCGGATCGCCAACGGCTTCCCCACGCAGCCGGGGCAGGTGAATGAACGGCCAGGGGCTTGGCATTTCCCCGACCGGAATCTCGATCAGCGTGGGACCGCGGTTGTTGAAACCGACGCGCAGGGCCGCTCGCAGTTCTTCCGGGGTGGTGGCGCGCAGGCCCCCTGCCCCGAACGATTCGGCCAGCTTCACGAAATCGGGATTGTGCAGGTCGCTGGCGATCACCCGGTTCTCGTACAGATCCTGTTGCATCCGCTTGACGTTTCCGTAGGCGCCGTCATTGAACACCAACACGACCAAGTCCACCCGGTGCTGAACCGCGGTGGCCAGTTCCTGCACATTGAACAGGAAGCCGCCATCGCCCGCGATGGCGAGCACCGGCCGCCCGGGATTGGCGAGCTTGACGCCCACGGCACAGGCCAGTCCCCATCCCAGCGTGCCCTGGTAGCCGCTGGTGAGGAATGTACGGGGCTGGTACACCGGCAGCGCGAACCGGCTGACGTATCCGATCTGCGTCAGCTCATCGACGAAGATGCCATCGTCGGGCAGTTCCTGACGGATCGTCTCCAGGTACGCCATCTGGGGCTGCAGCTTTGAAAATTCCCGCTCCATTTCCCGCTGCAAGGCGGTCAGTTCATCCTTGCGGCTGACCCGCCTGCGATTATGCCGTGGCAACTGTGCGAGGAGGGCGGACAGCCCGTCGCGGCTGTCGGCGACGATGGAGACAGCGGGCGGCGCGAACCGATTGTGCTCGACCGGGTCGATATCGATGCGCACGATCTGCAGCGCCTTGTCCAGCCCCCAAAACAACTGCGGCATGAACAGCCGCGTACCGACCGCCAGCACCGCGTCCGCCTTGGCCCAGAGGCGGTGCCCGGCCGGCATGGTATGGCTCAGGTAGTGGCGGCTGCTCAGAATGCCGCGTCCCATGGGGCTGGCGATTACGGGTGCCTGCAGCAGCTCCGCGATCGCGGCGATCTCCTGCGACGCCTCCAGGGCACCGCCACCGACGAGAACGAGGGGCGCTTTTGCCTTGCCCAGCAGCCTGGCGGCGTCGGCAACGGCATCGGGATCGCACGGGGGCTCGCCGTAGGACGAGGGGGCCGGCAGCAGCTCGACCTCGGCGCTCAGCGCCATGATATCCATCGCCATTTCCAGGCCCACGGGGCGCGGACGGCCCGTGTGCAATTGCCGGAAGGCCTCGCCGACCTTGGCCGGCACCTGCGCGGGCGACTCGATGCGCTCCGCCCATTTGGTCAGGGATCGCAGGACGCCCAATTGGTCCGGAATCTCGTGCAGCAGGCCCAGCCCGCGGCCGATGTAGGCCGACGGAATCTGCCCGGTCAGGCAAAGCACCTTGGCGTTGGTGGCATAGGCGGTGGAAAGGGCCGCCGTCGTGTTCAGCAGGCCCGGCCCGGGCACCACCGCATAGCAGCCCGGCTTCCCGCTTGCTGCCGCGTATCCCAACGCCATGTAGGCCGCGCCCTGCTCATGGCGGGTATGAATGACCCGGATCGCGCCCTCGGCATCGAACAGCGCGTTGTACAGCGCATCGTTCTGCACACCGGGCAGTCCGAACAGCGTATCGACACCGTGAGACAGCAGCGACCCGACAATCGCTTCGGCACCCGTCATGCGAGGCATGGCAGCCGTTCCTCGATATTCGCCTTCAGCGGCCGGCAGGTTCAGGGGCGCGATTTCCTCGGCGCTGGGGTCCGGCGAGTTCGTGCCGGGCCATCTCGGCCAGCATTCGCCGCCGAGCCCGTTGCAAGCGTGCCTCGGCACACCGGCGGTCCACGCTGAGCGCCCTGCGCCCCGCCCACCCCGCGAACACCGTCCGCGCACACGCAACACACTGCCCGTTCCGCACCCGGCTACAGCAAGCTGCGCAGCGGATCGCCCATTGGCTTGTCCGCGGCGCAACACGAATTTGCCGGCGCCCAACCTCACCGGGGCGCAATCGCCGGCACCATTGCGGTTTGGTTAGTGCAACGGCTGGTTAGTGCAGCAGCACGGGACCCTTCACCGCAAGCGTAACTCACATAACACACGGAGAACCACATTGCCGAACGTGAACCTCGTCGTTGGCCTGCCAGTCCACGCCCGCCTCCGGCTTCAGCGCTCGGAGCGTTGATCTCCCCATGGTGCCGATGGTGCCAGCGAGCCACCAGCGGGGCTGGGGGTCAGAATCATTTCCGCTCCGCTTTGCCGATTCCCGGGACCCTTGCTTTCCGCGCGGAAATCCGTGACCTCGTGGAGGGTGCCGGCAGGGGATTCGACCTGCGGAATCGGCCTACGCAGGCATCCATGGCACTTCACCGGTTGCCGATTCGGCGCCATCGCAAGCCGTCCCGTCAAATCGAGGCCATCCATGCACTGCCCCCATGGCGATTCCGGGGCGCCGGCCTGCGCTTTTTTTCTTGGCATTTGCCCGGAGGCGTTGCTATATTGGACATTCCACTCTAACGAACCGCATTCCAGGCCCTCTACAATTCCGTACAGAGCAGTGCCCGGAGGTCATCCGGCACGTGGATGGTTCTCGAGACCGAAGGGTTTATAGTGATTGGAAAAGTGAAATGGTTCAATGAGTCCAAGGGTTACGGATTCATCACTCCGGATGACGGAGGGAAGGATCTGTTCTGTCACCAATCCGACATCGAAATGGAGGGCTTCCGCACTGTCCACGAAGGCCAGTCGGTAGAGTTCAACGTGGAGCAGGGCCCCAAGGGTCCAGCCGCCAAGAACGTTCGTCCCACCTAGCCTGACGCACGGACGGATCTCCGGCCCCGGCATGGCTCAGCCATGACCGGGGCCTTTGTTTTTTCGTGGCACCGTTTGCGGTGGCGGGGCGGGGCGGGGCTGCCAATACCGGTCACGCCGCACCACATCAGCGAAGCCGGCCCGTGCCGGCGCCTCCGAATCCGGGTCGATGTCCGGGCCGTGAAGCACACCGAAGCCCGGTTTGGCGAACCATTCCAGCGTGGCTTCTTCCACGACGGTTTCGGTGAGCCTCTGGTTCATGTCGGAACCATTTCGAGTAATGCAGCCCGAAGCACCTGAAAACTTCGGGAGCGGTTCCGTTCAGGGTCCATGTGTGGCGCAATGGCGCGCGCCGCTTCGATCTTGCGAAGACCACTATCGAAGTATTCGATCCTTTGCAGGACACGCTCAAAAGCTTCCCAGGTGCCGCCTTTGATCGCGTCTGGATCACGATATTTTGCGCTGTTCGGAATTGTGGCCGCGACTCGCGGGTAGGCAGCGCGCACCGCCTCCCAATCCCCAAAATACCACGCTTCGAGTTCTTCAATCGCCAAACGATTGACGATTTGATAAGAGGGTCCCCCGGTTTGCGTCCGCGTAGTCAATCCCGCGTCTCTTGCGGCTTGCTCCAGCCGCTGCTTGAGTTCGTCACAATCCTCGTCATCTCGATCCACGATGACCATAATCCTGTAGTCCGGCGGTAGCCAATTGGCATAGCCGCGGAGTCGTTCCGGGAGCTTCTTCAGAAGATCATCCTTGCCTTGAAAGGGGTACACATCGAACGAGAGGCTGCCGATGATCTTCGGTATTATCAGCCGCAGCGCCGCCTCCATCGAGGGCTCCTCGACCAAAACCTCCACATGGGTGCCCGTCATTGTCCGCCTCTCTTCGGCCTTGGGGCGCCGGCTTCGACGAGCGGATCGCCCACGCCGAACCGACCTTCCATCCACAAATGCCCCATCGACGCGCCTGCCTCCATGAAACCAGGGATACCTTCGATGTCTGCGGCACGGATTGCATTCGTGTATCCCTGCTCATCGCGGTAAATCACACGTACTTCTTCCGCCTGCAGCGCATTGAGAAAAAACGGCGAATGGGTCGTGACAAGCAATTGGGTCGCCTCGGCCGTTTTGCGGCATTCTTCGGCTAGTTCCGGCAACAGGCGCGGATGTAAAAAGTTTTCCGGCTCCTCGATACCAATGAACGGCGGAGGGCTAGGATCATAAAGCAGCACCAGATAGGCCAGCATCTTCATTGTGCCGTCCGAGGCAAAGCGCGCCAGTATCGGGTGATCGAAGGGGGCGTCCTTGATCTGCAACAGCAAGCGCCCATCCGGCATGGAGCTAGCCAGCACCTTTTCCACCCGCGGCACACGTGCTCGCATAATCTGAAATATTTTTTCCAGCAGCGAGGGGTGCTGTTCGGCAAGGTACTGGATAACGTTGGGCAGGTTGTCACCGGTGCGCGAAAGCCTTTCCTGCGGCCCGGCTTCGGGCTGCCCGCGCGTCTCGTCCACGGATAAGTAAGACACGTGCCATCCGGTGATGAAGTCGCGCAGCGCTGCCACGCGCGGATGTTCGGCGAACTGTCCTAGTGCGTTGACGGCAATCAGGTCGGGCGATTTGAGCGGAATTTCTGCTCGTGTGTCCTGTAGGTCGGGCAACTCGCCACTGACTGCGCGGCCTTGGCCCTGGCGGTACTCAAGAAAGCGGAAAGGTCGCCCATGCGAGCCGCGCTTCCACTGCAACCACTCCTCAGCCACCACCGGAGAACCTTTATGCTCATCGACGGCGAGGTGATAGGTGATGAGTGGATAACCGGGCTCGCGATATTTGATCTCGATGACCACCGGGCCGTCGCTACCGCGCGTCTTGAGTTCCTTGCCCCGCCCTCGCCGATCCCAGGCCCGTCGCAGGCCTGACTCGAAGCACTCCGACAGGAAGGCTAATACATCGAACACTGTGGATTTGCCGCTGCCGTTCGGCCCGAGCAGAACAGTCAGAGGCGTAAGTCCCTTGAGTTCGACGTTGCGGAGCGCGCGGTAGTTCACGACCCGTAGGTATTCAATGCGCGCCGGCGAAGGTCTGCTGCCCTTAAGTGTGGCCTTCTTAGTGGTCATCACAGAGTCCTCGCGACAATCCGTTCCGCTTCCTTCACTCGCACTTCCGCCGACAGTAGCTTGGGCAGTGAGGCGTCGCGGGTGTTTCCCAAGGTGCGTTGCTGAAGTACGTTTTCCAGTTGTGCATTAAGAAGTGGGGCCATTCGCGCGCCCATTATGCCCAGCAGTCAGGTTGATCCGCTGGTAATCTTGCATCCCCCACACCCCACTTCCGGAACCATCCGGTCGATCCCTTCGCGTGCTTGGGCCTCAGGTGCCCCGCTCATGATACCCCATTCCCGACCGATTGAAGTGCAAGGTCAATCCAGCGTATTGCTACCACAATTAAGTAATCGGCGGCACCGCTGGAGCGGCTGCCCATCGAACAGGTCCACCCCGGCCGTCACGCCGTCTTGCCGGAAAAGCCGAGCTCTCCATCGAATTGCAGCTTCATGGCGCCTGTAGGACCCAGCGGCCATCCCGTCGGATGGCATCGCACATGGCGTCGGGCGCCAGGTCGGCCCCGTTCGGCCACTGCACCGCCCCCAGCGCGACCTGTACGCGCGCAAACTGGTCGGGATCGCGGAGCGCCTCGAACACCGTGCCGGTGACCGTGCTCGCGGCCAGAAAGGCGTCCATCTCCACCTCGCCAGTGGTGCCGTCTACGAACGTGACCCGCAAACGCGAGCCCGGCAGGCCCTCCACCGCGGTCACTCGCCAGGGCGCCGCAGGGCGGACGGCGGGCTCTACTTCAGCGGTTCGATCGATTTGGGATGTTTCAGGTGGCGGCATAGGTTCCAGTCCTCCAGCAACTCGTTCTGATGTTCCGCGGCCCATTCCAGCACCAGCGCCAGCGCGCCGCCCAGCGCGTTGATTTTCACATAATCCACGAAGTAGCCTGCAACACCCTCCACGAGTCCGCCCACGCCGCAAACATCGACCGTAAAGTCCGGCTCAAACGGGAGGCTGAGGTTGGCGGCCATGCCCAGACTCATGATCGAACTCTGTGCACCGGTGTCCACGAGAACGCGCATGGGCTGAGCCGGATTGAGTGGACCGGGCTCACCCTCCAGTACGAAGATCGTGGTGAAAAACGCACCGCCTGAGGGTATCAGCCCCGCGGCCAGAGACATGAGTGTCGGAATTATAGGAGTTTCCAGGTCCTGGAAGTCCGGGAAATAATTCGCCGTCGTCACCAGGGGGGATAATCCGCCGAACTCCAAGGCAATGCTGTGCGAAAAGAAGGGTAGCGGCTCGAACTGGTTTTGAATCCGCACGTCCGGACCGGTGTAGGTCACGCCATCGACCGTGACGGTCCGTGGTGTATCCACGCGGATTACGGAATTGAAAAAGGCCAGGAACGGCATGCCGATGACGCCTGTAAGCACCTCGCCGCTGCCGCAGTCGATCGCCGGCGCAGCCAGCCCGCAAACGTTGGAATGGCCGACCAGGGCGCCGTAGTCCAATGCGCCGCCGGTGCCAATGGCGGAGAGCCCTTGAGCAAAGAACCCGACCGGCATGGTGATGGCCGCGTCGACCTGACCGCCGACCCCGCCGATGGTAATTGAATTGGATGTCAGGTTGAAACCGGAAAGACCGAGCGTGCTCGCGGAGCTGCCGGCTATAAGATCGACATCCGACCCGGTATCCAGGAAGCCGATCACGAAATTCGGGTCGGCTGTGGGATTAAGCGGCAAACCCACGTATGACTCTTCAATCTTATGT
>JACZVE010000111.1 GCA_022572825.1 SAR324 cluster bacterium | reverse complement strand
GACGGCGTTCCTCTTGGCCGCGGTTTGGCCGTCGAAAAACCAGGCCGGAAAGGTCCGTCCTTCGTTTGTGCTAAATGGCATCGATATCGAAGGCATCGGCCAGCCCCTCGCCTATCGTCGGCTGGCTTTCCGTGCTTCTGCGGATGTCCTCGAAATCGGCCGTGCCGGCGGCGGTGAGCCGGTCGCAGAAATACCGGAACTTGCGCACCTGCACGAAAGGCAGGCCGAAGCCCAGGGTCAGCACCGTGATCAGCATATTGCCCAGCACCAGAAGGATCAGGCTGCCGGTGGTGGCGTCGAAGGTGAAGGTCAGGCCCTTGATAGCCGTGGGGAACCACTCGCTTTCCCGCAGACCCGTGCTCGCATGGGCGATGAAGTACGTTACAAAGAATTGATCCTCGTGGCCTTGGGCGATGGCCTGCGATCCCGCCACGATTTTGCGGGCACGCACGCCGGACAGACCACCGAACCAGGCCATCTGCACTTGGTTGTTGGCGAAGGCCGTCACGGCGGCGGCGTAGGATTTCACGGGGATGTATTCCACCTGGACGCCCAGGCTTTGCTCCAGGTAGGCGGCGACCTTGCCGAAGCGCTGGCGGAGCCGGGTTTCGTCCTCGTCGGGTAGGGCCGTGAACCGGAAAGGCGGCGCGGCAACAAGCGGTGCCGTAAAAAGTACTGCGGCCAACAGCGCCATTGTCAACTGCGCCAACAGCGCTATCGTAATGTTCAATCGATAAAACACGCCTCACCTGCCCTGATGGATATGCACGGTTTGACAAGCGTCCGCACCTGCCCGATTGGGCCGGCTGTACTGCGCTTCTACAGCCGCAGCATGAACGCTCCCGCCGACAGGCCCCCGTCCATGCACCGACGCCGGACGGCGCCACGGCGATGCCCGGATGCACGGCACTGACGCGGCCGGCAGCTCGACTGCCTCCCTTCGGCGGCAGTGAACACTCCCCGCAGTGCCCTGCCACAGTCGCGGCATCGCCCGCCAGGATGGGGCAAATCGGGATCAGATGATCTGGTTGATGGTTTTCTGGATGTTTCCTTGTATCTGGAGGCCCGCGTCCGGATCTTGACGACGCTGGGCTAGATCAGGTTAATCAAAGACGCGTTGATGATAGGGGTTCTTAAGCGGGCAATCGTCGCAAGAGGGATCCTGCCGTGAATCACCCACTGCATCCGGAATGCATGGAGCACCCGAATATAGGTTCGTGATGGAGCGTGCGCGACGACGTGCGGCAGAACCTTGTGCCGCAGGGGACAATATCGTGCCGCACGCGTGCCGGTGCCGCCGACCGCTCCGGGTCGATGACACGCTACACACATTGAACGCGGTGCGCAACGCTTAACCTAACCGGGCGCCACCTCCCGCAGCAACGCCTCCCACGCCCGCAACTCCCGCTCCGGGCTGAACAACGGCGCCAGTCGTGCTCCATGGGTCCGCAACCCGGCCAGGTACTCCGGCTCCGTCTCCGCCCGGCGCAGCAAGGAGGCGAGAGCCTGCGCATCCCCAACGGGGAAATAGCCCCGATAGTCCTCGCCCAGCAGTCCGATCGAGCCGGGGATGGCCGATGCCAGCACCGGCACCCCGGCCACCACCGCTTCGCCGATGACGTTGGCGCCTCCCTCCATGCGCGAGGAAAGCACCAGCAGGCGGCTTCTGGCCATCAGTGCGAGCGTCTTCCAGCGGGGCAGCTCCCCCAGCCAACGGTAGCGGGGATTCTCCGCCATCTCCACGCGGGCCAGCCGCTCCATCTCCACGTCCAGGGCGCCGCCCACGTGCAGTACGCGGATTCAGGAGTCCTCCGGCAACAGGCGCGCCGCCGCGGCGGCCAGCAACGGATCCTTCACCTGCCGCAAATGACCCACCACGGCCACGTCGAAGGTGGTCTTGTTGGGCGCGGACCGTGATGCGCGGGGCGGCACGGATTGCAGGATGATGCGCGTCTTTTGGCGCAGGGTGGGGGTCAGCTCCTCGAGCGCTTTGGGCTGCAGGGCCACCAGGCGCTGCGCCATCTCCAGACTGCGCCGGGCGTTGGCGTCGTTGCGGATATCCCCATACAGATCCGTGCCAGTGAGCGCCACGATCAGTGGCCCGTGCGGCCGTCGCTCGCGATAGCGCGCGATGGCGGCGTGGCTGCGGCGGGCATGCAGGGCGATCATCAGGTGGCAGGGCTCGTCCCGGTAAGCCCCGGCCAGCTTCACCCTGTGGCCCAGCCGCCCCAGGACGCGCGCCCAGCGCAGTGCGGTGACGCGGTTGCCCGTGCGCGAGCGGGGCGGGGCGGGCGTGATGATGCGGACGTTCATGCTACCCTTCATGCGGCCCGGCGGCGCTACAGGGCGCAGGTGCGGAATCCGGCGAAGACGTCGCGGCGCTCCGGGGTGAAAAAGTTGCGGTAGGTGTTGCGGATCAGCCGCGCGCGGGTGGCCCAGCAGCCGCCCCGCAGCACCTTCTGATCGCCGAACCAGGGCGCCGAGTACTCCTTGTAGGGGTGATCGACGATGTAGCCGGGGAAGGGGTAAAACGGCGAGGCGGTCCACTCCCACACGTTGCCGATCATTTGCCGGCAACCGAAGGCGGTGTCGCCTTGCGGCAGGGCCGCCACGTCCAGGCAGCCCAGCCGCGCCCCATCCAGATTGGCCTGGTGTGGCGTCGGGGGCGTATCGCCCCAGGGATAGCGCCGTTTGCCCGGCTGGATGCCGTTGCCGTCCACTCCCGGCGCCGCGCTGGCGGCCAGCTCCCATTCCGGCTCCGCGGGCAGGCGTCGCCCCGCCCAATTGCAGTAGGCTTCCGCCTCGTACCAGTTGACGTGAACCACCGGATGGTGGGGCTCCAGCTCCACCCACGCGTCATAATGGCGGCGCTGCCAATGGCTCTCCCGGCGCCGCCAGTAGGCGGGATGCTCGGCCTCCGAGCGGATACGCCAGCGCCAACCCTCGTAGCTCCACAGCTCCCGGCGGGTGTAGCCCCGCTCGTCCACAAAGCCCGCGAACTCGGCATTGGTCACCGCCGCCTTCGCCATGCGAAAGGGAGCTACCTGGACGGGATAGGCCCATTTCTCGTTGTCGAAGACGAAGGGCAACTGCGGCGTGCCCCCCAGCATGTACTGCCCGCCGGGAATTTCCGCGTCACCGGGAAGCGGTCCGGCCGGGACTGCGTCCGCCGCCGGAGGACCATTGCCTGGCGCGAACCGCGGTGGTGCGTGGCCGAGGGTATGGCGCGTATAGGTAAAGGCCTCGTCGTGCATGTCCTCGTGGTAGACGGCGAGCAGATAGAGATAGGTCTCGCGCGCATCGGGCTCATGATCCCCTAAGCGCCGCAACACCTCCTCGCCGATGCGGTCGCTGTACTCCAGCGTACCTTGCCGCGTGGGCAGCGGGGCGTCCCAGCGGTCGTCGTGATCGATGACGAAGGAGTTGTACAGCTCGTTGCCGTTCTCGATGAGGGGTGGACGATCTTCCAGCTCCCGCAGAAGGAAAGTCTCATAGAAATTGGCAATGTGGCCCACCTCCCACAGCGGGGGATTGACAACGGAAAGCTGCGGCCCGATCCACTGCCCGGCGCTGAGGTCGTCCACCAGCTCGCGGGTGCGCCGCCGGGCGTCCGTGACGAGGGCGGCCAACTGCTCGGCGGAGAGCTTGAATTCCGGATTCATGGTTATGTCGGGTCGAATTGTTCGCGCAAATTAGCGCGCCATTCCGTTGAGTATAGCGCCAATCCGGCCGGCGGCAAGCGGGGCCTGCTGCGCGCCAAAACCGCCACGTGCGATGCCGGGGGCACGGCGAGGAATGGGCTCGCGCACACCCTTGTGGCCCCCCAGCACTCACTCAGGGGTATGCACGATGAGCTCGCGGCGGTAGCGGTCGAACAGGGTGGACTTGGACATCATCCCCAGGAATTTGCCGTCCTCGATAACGGGCAGGGACCATGCGCGGCTGCTCTCGAACTTCTGGATCGCGCTCAGGGCGCTCTCGCCCGCGTCGATGGTCGGCAGATCCGTGTGCAGCACCGAGCCGATGGTCATAATAGAGTAGAGCGTGGCGTCAAAAAGGTAGGGGCGGATGTCGTCCAGATACACCACGCCTTCCCAGCGGCGGGTCTGTGAATCGACGACGGGGAACACATTGCGCTTGGCCTTCTTGAAGATTTCCACGAATTCGCCCAACAGCATGGATTCGTGCAGCACGATGTCCTCCTTGTCCACCAGTTCGCGTGAATCCATCGTCTGCAGCAGATGCTGGTCCGAACCGCGGCGCGCCAATTCCCCGCGGTCGATGAGCTCGCGCGTATAGACCGAACCCTCCTCGAAGAAGTAGCTGGTCAGCATGGCCATTACCGCGACGATCATCAGCGGCAGGATCAGATCGTAGCCATCGGTGACCTCCAGCACCAGAAACATGCCCGTCAACGGCGCGTGCATCACCCCCGCCACCAATCCGGCCATCCCCACCAGCGCGTAGGCCGAGGGCGTGGCCAGGGAGGCCGTGCTGAACACGGCGCGCATCAGTTGGCCGAATCCGTACCCCAAGCCGCTGCCGAGGACCAGGCAGGGCGCGAACACGCCGCCCGAACCGCCGCTGCCCAGGGTCAGCAGGGATGCGGCGAACTTCAACAGCACGAACAAGCCCACGCCCAGCAGGGTGAACTGGCTGAATCCCCCCAGGAACTGCTGTATGGCCAGATAGCCGTCGTGCAGCACCGAAGGCATCTGGAAGCCCAGCATCCCTACCAGCAGGCCCCCCGCCCCAGCTCTGAGCCACACGGGCACGGGCAGCGTGGCAAAGCTGCGCTCGGTGAAGCGCAGTCCGCGCTGAAACAGCACCGAGAGGATGCCGGCAGCCACGCCCAGTACGATGCAGGCGAACAGATCCAGCGTGCTGAAGCTGAACACGTGATGGAGGAAGGCGATCTTGTTGCCCATCACCAATCGGCTGAACTGGGTGGCGGATACGGCCGCGATAATGGTGGGGAGAATCGACAGGGCGCTCCATTCCCCCAAAATCACCTCCAGTGCGAATACGGTGCCGGTCAGGGGCGCATTGAAGATGGCCGCTACCGCGCCTGCCACGCCGTAACCCAGCAGCAGAGAACGGCGCCGCTCGTTGAGGCGGAACAGGCGGGCGATGGTGCTGCCGATCGCGCCGCCGCTCGTTGCGATGGGGCCTTCCAGGCCGGCTGATCCGCCGCTGCCGACGGTCAGAAAGCTGGAGAGCAGCCGGGAATAGATCAGATCCGGGCGCAGGGCCCCCCCACCGAACGTGGAGGAGCGGATCAGCTCGGGGACGCCGTGCCCCGCGGTGTCCTTGAGCAACCGGTGCAGGAACAGGGAGGACAACGCTGCGCCGGCGGCCGGCACGGCGACAATCCAGAGCCTGTCCTGAAAGGCCACCATCACCTGCATGACCTGGTGCACCGCCGATTCCAGCACGACCGCGGAGACACCGCTGGCCAGCCCGACCCCGACGGCCAGCACGGTCAACACGGCGGCCTCGCGGGCGGAGGTGCGGTGGATCATGCGCCGCGCGCCGCGCTGCGCCTCCATCCCAACGGCAGGCCTGTCAGACATCTTGCGGAAACGCATGCCGGATCCGTTCGAGCAGGTCTGTGCGGCTGGGCTGTGCCCGCAGATACGCGCGCGTCTGCGGGCTGTTGACGAGGTGTGAAACGCGGGACAGCATTTGCAGATGGCCCGCCACCGTGGCGCAGAGGAGCACGAACAGCACGAATACCGGCTCGCCGTCGATGGCATGAAAATCGACGGGGTGATCCAGAAAAAAGACGCCCACCGCCGGCTCTCCAAGGCCCCAATCGCGGGGATGGCGCGGGTGCGGCAGCGCAATGCCGCCGCCGATGCCCGTGGACACCAGCGCCTCCCGCTCGATCAGCGTCGTGTGCAGGGTTTCCTTGAAGGTGGGCGAAAGGCGGGGGCTGAACGGCAACAGCTCCGCCACCTGCGTGAAAATCTCGCCGGGCGAATCACCCTCGATCTTATAGTGTATGCCGCCCAACTGTACGGCCCGGTAAAGCGAGACCGCCTCCTCCTGCCCCTCGATGACGCTCATGGGGCTGCCAATACGGTTGTGGCGCGCCCAACCCTCCAGCTCCCGCTGGTCAAACCGGTATTGGCCCTGCAATTTGATGGCGGGAATGACGCCCTGCCGGATCCAGCGGTAGATGGTTTTCTCGGAGACGTTCAACAGCTCGGCCGCCGATTTTACTGACACTTGTTCCACGTTTTCCTCAAATATTCACTAGAATATAAATTCTTCTCACCATTATATCTATTTTCCCACAAATATCTCAACAAAGAATACAGTCTCGCAAAAATGCTCGTCCCGCAAAATTGAACGACGAATGCGGGGCGCAGCCGGATATTCCATAGGGAGCGGGCGCGACCTGCCATGCCGGCGGGAGAGCCACTTTGGACGGCCTGCGATCCGATGGGGACCGTGCGCGATCTTCGCCGGCCGCCGGGATGTGCCCAAGGGTGTGGGTCGGCCTCGCGCGGCGCAGTTCAGACGGGCAGCGGGTAGTACAGGTGGAACGTGGTTCCCCGGCCCTTGCGGGTGACCAGCCGCATGCGGCCTTGCATCCGCTCGACGTCCGTGCGCACGACGTCCAGCCCGACACCGCGGCCGGACAGCTCGCTGACGGAATCCCTGGAGCTGAAGGCGGGCAGAAACAGCAGGCGCAACACATCCTGGCGGGACATCCCTTTCGCCTGCCCGGGCTTGATGAAGCCGCGCTCCAGGCCGATGGCCCTGATCTGTTCCGTATCGATGCCGCGGCCGTCGTCGCTGATGCTGAAGATGACGCCGCCATCGCGGTATTCGGTCGTTAACGCGATGGTGGCAATCGGCTCCTTGCCCGCTTCCAGGCGCTGCTCCACGTCCTCGATTCCGTGATCGATGGCATTGCGGATGATGTGCAGGAATGTCGGATCCAGCTTCTGGAAGTAGTCCACCGGCACCTCGGTGCCGTCTTTGTCACGCAATTCGAACCGCGCCTGCTTGCCCAGTCGCGCCGCGGTGGATTCCACCAGCGTCTTGTACTTGCGCACCAAGCGGCCCGTGGGCACCTGCTTGAGCCGTGCCAACACCGGGCGGATGGCCTCCGCGGTCTGCGCGTTCACAGTTGTCAGCAGCTCCTCCGCGATGCGGTCGATCTTCGATTCGGCGATCGTATAGTTCGGTTCGGAATCCTCTTCGCCGATCAGCTCCAGGAAGGTCTTCTTTCCTTCGATGAGCAGCTGGCGCACTTGATCGATGCCGCCGGCGAGCGTCCGGCGCTCCTCCTCGGAATAGGCCTCGTCCCGGCGCTGGTTCAGGTCGCGCAGGGTATCCTCCACCTCGTGCGCGCGGGTCGCCGCCTCGTGCATGCCGAAGAGGCCGGCCGTACCCTTAATGGTGTGCAGGGTACGGAACATCCGGTCTACAACCCCTCGGCTGACCAGCGCCATCGAGCGCGCGTCGCCGGCACTTTCGCCGAGCATGGTCAGGGCGTCCTGGTAGAACATATCGAACGTCTCCCGATTTTGGATGATCTGCACCACCATATTGTGCAGGTTGCGGTTACGGTCGATATCCTCTTGCAGCGCCTTTTCCTGGGTGACGTCCTGCAGGATCACCATCACCCGCTCGGTTCTTGCGCCGGCGGTGTCATAGACCGGCCGGTAACGCGCGCGCAACTGGCTGCCTCCCTCGCCCGGCAACCCGTTGGGCAGGCCGGCCACCATGTCGTCCCAATCCACCATTACCGCGCCGCTCGCGAGCAGCCGGAATGTGTCGCGCACGGTCTTTTGGGTGTCGGGGTCGGGGCTGAGGCGTTCGATGAAATTGCCCTTCGCCGTGGTGGCGCCCAACATGTGTTCCGTGGCCGCGGAAAACCTGGGGTTGATCGCGCCTTCGCTGTCGATGGTGAATATACCCTCGTCCATGTTGTCGAGGAGGCCCTGGATTTCCTGCGTCCGCTCTTCAATACGCCCCTCCAGCGTACGGCTGTATTCCTCGATCTCGGCCCGGCTCGCGCGCAGATCGCCAACCATGGTACGAAAGCTGCGGCTCAGTTCACCGATCTCGGAGCGGCTGCGATTTGCTGGAATTTCGATCTCCAGGTTTCCGGCCGCGATCTCCCGGGACGCCTGCTGCAATCGAATCAGGGGACGGAGGGAGCGGCTGGTCAGAAACCACCACACGACGATGCCGCCCGCCAGGGCCAGCGACATCCCCAACACGATTTCCCGTTGCCGCTGCTCGATGGCCACGGCGATGGGCGTGGCGAATTTGTTGAGGAGCAGCAAGGCCACCACCCGATTGCCGACCTTCAGCGGCACGTTGATTTGGAACCATCTGTTGGCGCCGCTCTCGAACAGCCTGGTTTGCCCCACCGTACCGGTCTCCCATGCCTGGGCGGCGGGAGGGTAGGTTTCCGGAAACAGGTTGTGCACCTGCGCGGGCTGGTTGATCTCGAACTGCCG
>JACZVE010000439.1 GCA_022572825.1 SAR324 cluster bacterium | reverse complement strand
CTATAGGGCATCAACGCAGCCCTGCCCGGCCGTCGCCGTCCGGGATAAGAGCGCAAGGGTAGCCGCCGGCGCGGGATCGGGGCGGTCGTCAGGAACAGGGGAGGGGAGACCATGGCGAGCACCATCTCCGAGATGAAAGTCGTTCCCACGGGCGGGCCCGTGGGCGCCGAAATCCAGGGCGTGGACCTGAGGGAGGATCCGCCGGGCGAAGTCGTGTTCGCCATCCTCCAGGCGTTCACCGAGCACCTGGTGGTCTTTTTCCGCGATCAGGAGCTCAGCCAGGATCGCCTGCTGGATATCGCCCAGTGGTTCGGCCCGTTCAACGTGCCGCCCAAGGACTTGCCTGTGCTGGGGGACGAGAACCAGCCACCGGTGGTGCCGGTCTCCAATTACGTGGAGGGGGGCATGCTGGGCAACCGGGAGCTGGAAGCGCATTCGGACATGTCCTACCTGCCCGTGCCCCTGCTGGGCGCGATGATGTACGCGGTGGAGTTGCCTCCGGTGGGCGGGGATACGTCGTTTTCCAACCTGTACCAGGCCTACGGCGAGCTGGACGAGGAAACCCGGGCGCTGGTGGCGGGCCTGAAGGTGTGGTCCTACAATCCCTACACGCCGCGCTTCGCCGATCGCGGGGCGGAGCTGGGTGGCGCCACGCAGAAGTTCGCCGAAGAGGACCCGCCCGTCTTTCCGCACCCCATCGTGCGCACCCACCCCGTCAGCGGGCGCAAATCCCTCTACGTGGGCGGCCTGCTCTGCGAGGAGATCGTGGGGCTGGACGACAAGGAGCAGGCGGCCACCCTGCTGGAGCGGCTGAAGGCGCACGTGGACCAGGAGCACCTGTACTATACGCACCAATGGCGGACCGGCGACCTGCTGATCTGGGATAACCGCTGCACCAACCACAAGCGCACGGCGTTCGACAACTCGCTGCGCCGCCTGATGTATCGCGTGCAGATCGCCGGCACGCGCCCCTTTTAGCCGGGGCGGTGGGTTGCTGGGTGAGGGCTGCGGGGTCTCTCTCCTCACTCCGGCAGCCCGATCCTTGGCAGGCCATGCGGGTCCACGCTTCCGGCGGCGTGTATGTGAACTTCATTCCCGCGGTGGAGGGGGAGGAGCGGGTGCTGGAAGCGTACGGCCCGAAAAAATACCAGCGGCTGGTCGCCCTGAAGAACAAATACGATCCCGGCAACATGTGCCGCTCCAACATGAACATCAAGCCGAGCGTGAATACGTAAGGGCGTGCCGAACTGCTGCTGACGAGGCGGCCGCCCTGGCCTCACTCTGCATCTCGGATGATCTGCGCCTCAGATGATGCGGCGGCGCTTCGGTCAGATCACGGCGGGGCAAACTCCGTCCCGCATCGACAAGGGAAGGATCAAAGCATACTGAGAATTTCCTGGGCAAAGGCCCGCATCTCTTGTGCGGCTTTCCCTCTCGGTTGCATATCGCCCACTGTCAAGCCCAGGGCAATGCATTCCGCAAAAGCCACCCGCTGCGCTATTTCCGTTTTCAGCAGAGGCAACTCGTATTTGGCAAGCGCTGCTTTTGCGGATTCGGTAATTTTCGCATTAACGACCTTGCGGTTAATTGCGCATACGGCCTTCGGGGTCTTTTCGATTCCGGAAAGGACTCGAATCGTAGCGTCGGCTGACCAAACATCCAATGCCGATGGCTGAATCGGAATTATGACGAGATCGCTCAAATTCATTGCGGATTTCGCGATTTCGGCAACTCCGCTTGGTGTGTCGAGCACGACAAACTCGTACTGCGGACGATTGGCGATGAATTCCGCCAGGCTGGCCGTGGTCCATTTCGAAAGAACAAACGGCTTGTGATCTCTAAAGTTATTCCAGTCTCGCGCACTGGCCTGCCTGTCGGTATCGACGAATAGCGTTTTCCCGCGCTTGGCCAATTCACCCGCCAAATTGATCGCCAATGTCGTTTTTCCGCCTCCGCCTTTCTGAGAAACAAATGCTATCACCATTTGAGACCCCCACATTGCCGATGATGCATGCCGGTGGCGGGAGATTCAGGCGGGATGACAGGTAAATGGCACCCCACTTTGGTGACATCGGTTTCGCCCTTATCGGCCTTCATCCCCTATAACGAACGCACCGCATTTTCGGTCACCTCGTTTTGCGCCGCGGAATCGCGAAGATGTTT
>JACZVE010000110.1 GCA_022572825.1 SAR324 cluster bacterium | reverse complement strand
TCACGGCGGCGCCGGTGAGGCCGGCGAAAATCACGCTGACGGTGACGTTGACGTGCGAAAGCGCCCCGGGAACGCGCCCGAACAGGCTGTTGGAGAAGGCGACCAGCCGGTCGGTCAGCCCGGCGCGGTTCATCAGCTCGGCGGTGAAGATGAAGTAGGGCACCGCGATCAGCACGAACCCCGCGACCCCGGCGTAGAACCGGTCGGCAATGATCTCGAAAAAGTCGATGCCGCCGATGGTGTACGCGCCGGCGAGGCCGGAGGCGACCATGACCAGGGCAATGGGCAGGCCCGCGAGGGCCAGGACGGCGAAAATGCCGAGGGCGGCGGTCACTCGTCAGCCTCGCCGGTGTATTCCCGCGCCTCGACCAACGAGACGCCGCTCAGCAAATGCACGCACATGATCAGGCCGCACACCGGCACCGCAAGGTCGGTCCACCTGTGGGAAACCTGGAGGGTGTCGGAGACCATGTGAAGCTGGTTCGCGTTATCAACGAAGAGGTAGCCGTACCAAGTCAGGGCGGCGCCAAAGAGGCCGACCAATCCCAGGTTGGCGACCTGCACGAGGCGCAGGACCCCGGGCGGCAGGTTGCGTACGGCCATGGCGATGGCAATGTGCTCTCCCCGCTTGAAGGCCACAGTGAGGCTCAGCATCGCGAGCCAGGGCAGGAACAAGCGGGTCATGGACGGGCGGGTGTGCGAATAGGCCCAGTCCAGCGCGCCGCCGCGGAAAAACTCGAAAGACAAACC
Organism: SAR324 cluster bacterium; assembly: GCA_022572825.1. Taxonomy (GTDB): domain Bacteria; phylum SAR324; class SAR324; order SAR324; family JACQKK01; genus JACZVE01. The sequence continues at coordinate 7,795 of JACZVE010000110.1, read as the reverse complement.
GAAAAATTCAAACAGGGCGAAGCTTACGCGGAAGAGTATGCCGAGCGTCGAAATCGACAGCATGACGACCACCAGCGCTACGCTGACGGCGATCACGACTTTATCGAGCTGGTCGCTGATACCACGCAGGGTTTGCGGTGCGATCATGGCTGTATTGGGGACGAACAACGGCTCACGCCGCGGCCGGGAGCGGCCCGCTTCAGGGCGGGCCGCTCCTCAACCACTTCGGCTGAACTAACGCAAGTAAGAGTCCATCCAACGATTCTCGAGCTCGGCCGCTAACCTATCGACCTCGGCCCACAGCGCGTCAACGTCCGCGGCATCCAACCCGTATTCGGTGGTGATCCACTTCTTGTAAGCGGGCCGCAAAATGGCGCGCATCTTGGCCTTCTCGGAGTCGGGCAGGATGTAGCACGCCTTGAAGTTTTTGCAGGAGTTCACCCAGCCGATAATGCTGATCTGGGTGGCGATCCCATGGCCAATGGTGACGGCTTCGCGCGAGGCGCGGATGATGGTCTTCCTGTAATCCTCGGGAAGTTTCGAGAACCAGGCCTCACTGACCAGCCAGGTCACCGAGTTGTACACGTGGCCGCTCCAGGTCGTGTATTTGGTGACGTCGGCCAGCTTGAACATATCGTTGACGCCGGGCGCGTTGAACTGGCCGTCGGCCAGCCCCGTGGCCAGCGCGGTCTGCACCTCGCCCCAGGGAAGCGGCGTGGCGGAAGCGCCGAGCGACTTCATTATGGTTATGTGGGCCGGGTTTTCCTCGACGCGAATTCTCAATCCCTTGATGTCGGCCACCGTTTTGATCAGTCGCTTGTTGTTGGTGAAGGCCACGAACCCCCCGCCGTCGTCGAAGGTTCCGAGATATCTGAGCCCGCTATCCTTGCGAATGCCCTGCATGAAGTTGGCGAACCACGGGGAATCGAAGAATGCCCAGGCCGTCTTGTAGTTCGGAAACAGGAACGGCGTTACGACGATCTGGTATTTCTTGTAGAACGATGAAACCGCGCCGGAAGAGATCAGCACCGACTGGATGGTTTTTCCAAGCTGGGCCTGCTTGCCGGTCTCGACTTCGCTGCCCAGGGCGCCGGCGCCGAAGACCTTGACCTCGATATTGTTGTCGGTGGCGCTTTCCACCAACTGTTTGAAACGCTCCAGCGACGGCGCGGCCTCGTTGTTGGTGAGATCGTCCGGATACAGATGGGCGATGGTCATGGTGTATTTTGCCGCCCACACGGGGGCCGCCGCCAGCGTCAAAGAAACCAACGCCACGGCGCCTATGTACAGGGCGCCTCGGAGCAAGGCCCGGAACGGCTTCCGCATTTGTCGTTTGGGACTGAATGTCTTCATGGAAATTACCTCTCTTCAAGTTTCCAGCACGGATGATGCGCAAATTGCCGCTTCATTGTGCGATGAGCGCGTTTGAGGACCGCTAAGAATTATCCCCTTACCAACCCATATATCCCAGATGATCGGGACGAGATTCACTGAACGAACTCTCCAGCCCCTACTACCACGAAACCGGCAAATGAAACCAAGAAAATCAAGAAAATTAAAGGCACCAGCCACCACTACCCCGCTGTTCGCGACGGCCGGCGCGGTGCTGGCGCTGGGCGAGCGGCTAACGCCGACGATCCTGCTGGGCACGCTGGGCACGGTAGCGGGCGTCGCGCTGATCGGTCTGCGCTAGCATCCCGCGGCGCAGAGCAACCCATGGCCGATGCCCACCTGCTCCCCATCGTGCTGGCGCTGAGCGCGGCGTTCCTGTTCGGGATCTCCAACCTGGTGTCGCGGTTCGGGCTGCGCCATGCCGATGCCCTTACCGGCGCCCTGGTCTCCATCGGGTCGACCACTGCCTTCTACTGGACGCTGTTTCCCTTCTTTCTGCGGGAGGCGGACTGGACGGCAGACCGGCTGCTCGTATTTCTGCCGGTGTTCGCCCTCATCGGGCTGTTCACTCCCACCATCTCGCTGTTTCTGGCCTTCGAAGGCAACCGCCGGCTCGGTCCCACCATCTCCGGCACGGTGGCCGCGACGGCGCCGTTGTTCGCGGCGATCAGCGCGGTGCTGGTGCTGGGGGAGCAGCCCACGGTTAACGTGGGGCTGGGCACGCTGGGAATCGTGGCGGGCGTGATGGTGCTGTCCTGGCGGGGCCGGGGAGCGCGGGATTGGCGCTACTGGGCGCTGCTGTTCCCGTTGGGCGCGGCGATTCTGCGGGGCATCGCGTACATGGCCGCCAAGATCGGCTTCGCCGTGGCACCCGCACCGTTCACGGCGGCGCTGGTTACGTTCACCGTCTCCCTCCTCGTGGTCTCGCTTGCCTATCGGCTGAGCGGCCGCAGCCTGGCCCGGGCGGCTCCGCGGGGCGGCCTGCGCTGGTTCGTGGTGACGGGGGTGCTCAACGGCATGGCGTTCGCCAGCTTTTACGCGGCATTAAGCCTGGGGCAGGTGATCGTCGTGTCGCCGGTGATCTCCACCTATCCGCTGTTCACCTTCGTCTTCAGCCTCATGTTCGGCATCGAGCGCCTGGGCCCGCGCATCTTTGCCGGCGTGGTGCTGGTCGTGGCCGGAGCGATTGCGGTCGCCATCAGCTGAGTGGCGGCTGAGCGACTGCGCCTCCGCCGTGGCATTCGCACAACCACCGCGGATGCGCTCCGCAGGTACGTATAGGCGGTGCAGCGGGCAGCAGGCTATGCGATCCCCGCCGCCGGGATGGGCGGGGACCGTGCGACAGGATCAGATCTTGCCCTGAAGAATGAAGGCAATCACCAACCCATAGATCACCAGCGACTCGATCAGCGCCAAACCGATGATCATCGGAGTGAAAATTCGGTCCGCGGCGCCTGGATTGCGGGCTATTCCCTGCAGCGCGGCATTGACCGCGATCCCCTGCCCCACGCCTCCTCCCAAGGCGGCCACCCCCACGGCCAGGCCGGCACCCAACGCCAATCCGAAGGTGGCCAGTTCCCCTTCGGCCGCATAGAGGGAAGACGCCAGCAAAACCAAGCCAAATGCAAGCAGAAGCACCAATTTCTTTTTCATGTTGCTGCCTTGAAGAGATAAACCGCACCGAGAGGAAGCTCACTAATGGGCAGGCTCCAGCGCGTCCTGGAAGTAGACAGAGGATAGGAGAATAAACACGAACGCTTGCAGGAAAGCGATGAATACGCCCAATCCCATGAACGGTATGGGTAGCCCAAGAGCCAGCAGAGAGCTGAATACCAACACGACCTTGTGATCGCCGGTCATGTTGCCAAACAAGCGGATGGATAAGGATAGGGGACGCACCAGATGGCTGATGAGCTCGATGGGAAGCATCAACGGTGCGATCCACCAAATGGGGCCCATGAACTTCTTGATGTAACCGAATCCATGCGTCTTGATCCCTATGAAATGCGCCGTCACGAACGTCATGAGCGCCAGGACGATGGTCACGTTGAACTGATCGGTGGGCGGATTGAATCCAGGGATCAACCCGATCAAGTTGTTCCCGAGGATAAAAAACGCAAAAGTGCCCAGGATAAAGAAAAGTTTGTGTGCGCCATGGGCAATGATTCCGTTAAAGAGATGCAAAAGCGACGAGATTATCCATTCCGCCACGAAGGAAAGTGACACCTTTCCCTCCGGCTCGACCATTTCCGACCGGCGGAACTTCCTCCCCGCAACGTAAGCAAACCCGATCAGCAACACCGACACCACCAATGCGTCGATGCCCGCATGGGGGTCGATGCCGTATTCGGCCATGCGGTGTTCCAGACCCCCCAGCAGCAGGGCGCCCCACGTTATAGGTTGTTCCATGCCGTCATCGGGCCGGTTTCGGCGCGCCAGGCACCCGCCTTGCGCATCAGGCCTTCTTCACTGCCAACTTATTTCACTGCGCTTTCCTGACTGCGACATGCAGTCCGAAGAGCAAGCTGGCGGCGAGCAAGGCGGACAAACCCACCAATACACCCATCGGGTCGAATTGCAGTATTCGAATCGCGTAATAGAGAATAAATGCGGTCAGTGCGAATTTGACGACGAATGAAGCGATCAGCAGCGCGTTGGGCCTTTTGTCCAGTATGACTGATTTGACTGCTTTTTTCGTCCACAGAAAATTGATGGCCACAATTACAAAACCTAGCAACACGGCATTTGCGAAGTCAACCCCCCGCAACAGGGCGCCAACGCTTGCCATAACGACGCCGGAGGCGACCAGAATCGCGAAGAAGATCCACACCGACTTCGCACCGGTGACCGATACAGGGTGATTCGCGCCGGAAGCCGCCATCAGACCTCCTCGTCTCCATTCCCGGCGTTCATGTCCTTCAGCAGCCGGAATACGCTCCGGAATCCCGCAGCCATCCCGAAAATCAGAAAGAGCAGCAACAGCCACGGTTCGGTTCCGAGCCATTTGTCCAGGTACTGCCCGACCACCAGACCGATAATCACGGCAAAGCCAAGTTCCAGTCCCACCGTGCTGAAGCGCAGGTAGCGCCGGTACCTGTTGTGCGGGTTTGCCATCGGTGCGCAATCCATTCAGATCGTGGGGCCGTCCAGTCGACGGGCCGTAGGATACCACGTTCGCGGTGGCCGACATGCCGCCGGCGCCGCCCATTGAACGCGCCGCGATCGGCCTACAGATGCCGCAGCACCTCCCGGAACGCGTCGAGTGTACACTCCAAATCGCCGTCGTCATGGGCGGTTGACATGAACAGGGCCTCGTAGGGCGAGGGCGCCAGATAGATGCCCTGCTGCAACATCCCCTTGAAGAAGCGGGGATAGATATCCACGTTTGAAGCAAGGGCGTCCGCATAATTGCGAACCGGTCTTTCGGCGAAGAAGAATCCGAACATGCCGCCGAAGCAGGCCGTCTGCAATGCGATGCCCCGCTCCGCGGCAGCCGACCGGAAGCCGTCCACCAGGGCTTGTGATTTGGCCCCCAGTTCGGTGTAGATCGTCTCGTCTTCCAGCAGCGAGAGCGCCGCCAACCCGGCGGCCATGGCGACGGGATTGCCCGACAGCGTGCCGGCCTGATACACCGGGCCCAGCGGCGCCACCTGCGACATCACGTCCGCCCGGCCACCGTATGCGCCGACGGGAAATCCACCGCCGATGACCTTGCCGAAGGTCGACAGGTCGGGCGTGAGCTCGAACAGGCTTTGGGCGCCACCACGCGCGACGCGAAATCCGGTCATGACTTCATCGCAGATCAACAAAATCCCCTCGCGGTCGCACACGTCGCGCAATCCCCGCAGGAAGGTCAGCTCGGGCCTGATGACGCCCATATTCCCGGGGATCAGCTCCAGTATAACGGCGGCGATCTCTCCGGGAAACTCGTTCACCAGGTCCAGCACCGACTGCAGATCGTTGAACTCGGCGATCAGCGTGGATTCCACGAAGGAGGCCGGCACGCCCCCGGAATCCGCCACCCCGAGCGTCATCGCGCCGGAGCCGGCCTTGACCAACAGCGAGTCCACGCTGCCGTGATAGCACCCGGCGAACTTGATCACGCGCTCCCGGCCGGTGAATCCGCGGGCGGCGCGCAGGGCGCCCTGGGTGGCCTCGTTGCCGGAATTGACGAAGCGCACCAGGTCCACGGCGGGGCAGGCGTCTTTCAGCTGCTCGGCCAGCAGCACTTCCGCTTCGCAGGGGGCACCGAAGGAGGTGCCGGAGCGCAGCGCCCCGGCCACCGCCTCCAGCACCGCCTCATGGGCATGGCCAAGGATGAGGGGACCCCAGGATCCCACGAAATCGATGAACTCGTTGTCGTCGGCGTCGTAGATCCTGGCGCCCTTGCCCCTCTTGATGAACAGGGGCGACATGCCGACGGAGCGAAAGGCCCGCACCGGACTGTTGACCCCACCCACCAGCGATTGCTGTGCCCTGGCGAACAGGTCCACGGATCGGGCGCCGGGGAGCTGCCGAAAGGGTGGCTTCATGGATGCACCTGCGAGTTCGTCCGCGTCGGCGTGCGCGCCGTCTAGAATGAGTAGACGAGCCGGAATACGGCCTGGGTGAGATTGTCCGGATTGGCTTCGGGCAACGTAAAATCGTCTGCCCGGAAGGCCCCGCCGGCGAAGATGCCGTTCAGCTCGAACTGGAATTTCAGCGCCTTGTGCGCAAACCACGTCAGCATGTTGTCTATCTCGATGCCGATGACGTCCTGCAGTTCTCCCGTTATATCTTCAATGGGCTCGTTCAGTCGCAGCTGGTAAATTCCCAGCGAGTAGCCGATCTTTCCCGATTCCCGGTCCTGGAAATCGAGAAAGAACCCGACCATTCGGGTGTTGTTGATGGAGTGGCCCAAGCCTCCACCCAAGTCCACGTCGGAATCGATGCCATTGAACCAAAGCCGCGTGCCCAGGTAACTGCCCGGCGTGATCTCGTGATATCCCCTCAGACCGCGGTCGAATGTCAGGACCTTGTTAACCCGAATGTCCTTGTCCCCGGTTGCGGTGAGCAGCCTCAGTCCCATTCGCAGGGTCGGCCAACGATAACCGATTTCCGACTCCACCGCCGAACCCTTCACCTCTTGTACGGATAGCTGTGTAGCGTCGAACAGGTGATATTTGCGAACGCCCGTGTGGGCCACGGCGTCGAGGTTGAAGAAAAACTGCCCGGCTTCCCAATTGATTCTCAAGCCGAAGTAATCCTGACTGTCCGCGTCATAGAAAATGGCGCTGCCATCGGACCGAGTCAGCTGGGAAGGGTCGGCTTGGCCCATTGCGTTGTCCGGATCATCGGGGTTGAACTTGGCCGGCCCGAGGTTCTTGCCCAAAGGGACTTCGGCCTCATTGTACACGATGCGGAAAACCTCCACCTCGAGAGCGTCCCGGAATCCATCCGCCGTTCCCTCCCAGGCGGTGTATTGCAGAGCGAAGTGAATCACCGTATCGCCGCCGCGAGTCCCGATCACGGCCCACCCGAACGGAAAACACCACGTGCCCGCCTTGCAGTCAAACGTAATTCCCGGCACCAGCGCGTGGAACAGCTTACCGCGGCGGTCTCCGATTGACAGCTCCTGCTTGCCCGCAATCAGACCCGAGTTCGGATTGAACTCGTAACGCAGATAGGCTTCGCGGGCGTTGATGCCCGTGACCGCGCCATCGGTCAGGCGGCCCCTATTGTCCTCGGGCGCTTGCCTGATCTCCGCTTCGGAAAACTCCGCCTTGGCCAGCTCCAGGGTCAGATTGATGCTCACGTCGCGGTGAAAGACGGACTTCAACTTCAGGCGCAGATCGTGGGCCGCTTCCGATCCGCGCTCATCGGCTGGCAGGTCATCGCCCTTGTTGACCAGCACCCTGAAGGCATAGTCGGCACTGACTTCCAGTCCGCGCAGGATGATCAGGCGCTCTTCCACCTCCGTGTAATCGCCCCGCTCCAGCGGCTTGAAGTTCACTTGCGCCAAGGCGGCCCCGGCGCTCGGCAGCCATGCCGACCCGAGCAGCGCACTGATCGCGAATGCCCGTATGACGCCGGCTGCGTAGGCTCTTCGCGCCCTTCCCGGCCTTCCATGGTGCAAGAATTCCATCATTCCCTGATTTCGTTTAGGCACGATTTGGTCACACCTGACCCGCCACGACTCCTTGCAAATGGTTACGTGCGGTAACCGCGGATTAACGCGGCTGAGCGCCGATTTAGGAGCTTGCAATTATTTTAATTCCCTATGCCTTTAGCTCAGCAAGCCACCGGTATGGCTCGCGCCTCAGTGTGTGTTTTCGTTTGTGAAGCCTCACTCCCCAACCCCCTCTCCATTTCATGGAGAGCAGGAGCCGCCCGAAAGCGAATTCGGGGCATTACCATCGAAGTC
>JACZVE010000109.1 GCA_022572825.1 SAR324 cluster bacterium | reverse complement strand
TAATACGGAATGCCGCGCATGACCCCATCCACCTTTGCCCCCTTCGTATGGAAATCGTAGTGGCCTTCCACTCCCACTTCAGAAGCAAGCGCGTCATGGTTTTCCAGCCCCTTGGCATAGAGATGCGGCATGTTGAAAAGGAACTGAAAAATGTCCGGACCGGCGCGTCTTTTCATGGCCGCCTTGGCCCGGCCGTTGAGATCTTTGCCGCTAATGGTCTCGTAGGTGACGGAGATTCCCGATGCCCGCTTGAACTCGGGAATCAACTCGTTGCGCATCAACGCATCGGCTTCCTTGATGAAATGGCTCCAGGCCAGCACATGCACCTCCCTGGCCTGCGCCAAGGCGGGCGCCCTGCCTGCAAAGTAGCCGACCCCGGCCCCGGTTGCGAGGGCCAGGCCCGTCGCGCCGGTGGTTTTGACGAACTCGCGCCGTGAAATCCCCTTTTGTCTGCCGGGAATGTCCTTGTTGACGATACGTTTCATGGTTCCCCTCTAGGCATGGTTTTTCGGTGTAGGCGAACCCGTGCCGCCGATCGCGCACGGTTCGCTATGGTGCAGTAGTTTGATGCGGTGACTGGGAAGAACCCTGCATGTGACAGGTGCTCTCGACGGTTCCACCTCGGCACACCCTCCACTTGCGGGTGGTGGGTCGGAGGATTCAAGCCCGATAACCTCGCACGAGTGCCCTTTATACCAGTGCCTTTGACGACACACAGCACCGCAGCCCCGAACTGCGGGGCTTTGGAGGGCTTCGCATGGCACCCCCGACGCAAAGGCCTGCCGCCGGAATCCCCATGATGGCGGAATTTCCAGCCTCGCCTCCGACGCCGCTTCCCGTGACTCCTACCATGAAGTGGACGATTATTAAACCAGAACAACGGAATCTGTCAAGGTGGATTTCCCCCGCGCGCGCACCTCCGCGAGGCATTCGCGCCGGTAACGATTCCCGTAGCGGAGCGGTCATCCGGAGACGCCACCGCGGCAGTGGCGAGCCGGGCAGCGCTTCCCGCACGGGACGGGAGGCGCCCGACGCCGCCTTTGCGGCCCTGCCGCGCGCCAACTGGCCTGCCGGGCCATACAGCCGGGCTATACAACCGGCGGGTGGACTGCTATGGCTTCTGCAGCGGCGCTTCGCAACACCTGCACCGCCGCGGGGCTCGCGGGAGCGTCGTGCCGCCGGGCGCGGTGCCCGTCCTATCCCTACCGTGCAGCGGGCCGCCATGCCGATCCTGTTGGTTGTCAACGACGATGGCATAGACTCCCCCATGCTGGCGCCCATGGCGGCAAAGTTGGCGGCGCTGGGCACCGTGCGCATCGCCGTCCCCATGGAGGAGCAAAGCTGGAAGGGAAAGGCCATCACCCGCTTCGGACGCGTGGAGGTGGAGCGCCGGCCCGAGTTCGGCGTTGAGGCTTTTGCCGTTGCCGGCACACCCTCCGATTGCGTCAACCTGGCCGCGCACCACCTGTTCGCGGAACCTCCCGATTGGATCCTCTCGGGCATCAATATCGGCTCCAATGCCGGCGCCGGCTTCATCATCAACTCAGGTACGGTCGGCGCGGCCTTCGAAGGTGCCCTGCAGGGCATTCCATCGGTGGCGTTCAGCGCCTATTTCGCGCCCGAGCAATTCCGGCAATGGAGTGCGGAGAAACGGCTGACCAGCCAGGCGGCCCTCGAGGTGATCGATTCCACCACCACGCGCGCGGCGCGGATGATGGCCTCGATCATGGCGAACGGGATGCCCGGGGATTCCGTCATTCTCAACATCAATTTTCCCGCACGGGTCGGGCCCGACACCCCGGTGAGATGGGTGCCCGTGCAAAACAATCGCTATGGCGCGGTCTTCCGGCGCGATGGAGATGGCTTCGTGCCTTGCGATCATGTCGGATTGACCGGTGGAGAGGATGTGCTCACGGACCGCGCGGTGGTGTTGCGTGGTGAGATCAGCGTGTCCGCGCTGTCCATAGCGGCGATGGGCGTGCCTCCATCGGTGGCGATCCCGTTCTGACTTCGCCCTACCTCCCGACCGCGCGCATTGCGATCCAGGCTGCCACCGTGTGCAGCAGGTTCCAGGCACTTTCCCTGCATGCTCAAACCCCAGTATCCGGTCGGCCGGAGCAGGGCGCGAATCCCCGCCGATGTCCAGCCGCATTGATTCCGTTCGACCGCCTGCTTCGGCACTCCGGCCGCACTGCCCCTCCGAGCGGTATCGATTGGGACATGCGCGACGGGGAGTTCGCCCTTTCGAGCAGAGAACCACCTTCCTCGGAGCGTGCCGTGAAACTGAATGTGACGGACTGGAAGACGGCTTGGTTCGACGCCCACATCGCCGATCGTTTCTTCCAAGAGATGGCAAAGGTAGACAAGGGCGCATTGAAGAACCTGGCCACTTCGGCACAATGGATGGAACAGATCATGATCGATGTGGGTCAGTTGGCTCAGGCGATGATTCAGTTGGAAAGCGATGGCGCCCCGGAACCCCAGATTCGCAATGCGTGTGACAAGGCATTGCGCCTGTCCGCACTGACACTGCAGTTGATGACCACATTGGCCGGAGTGGATCGCGACCATCTCAGGTCGGGGTCTTCGAGTTATTCAGGCTCGCCAAGTTCCGACATTTCGCACGTAGCGCCGCTCCACCCGGCACCGCCGCAGACCGGGCCGCTGCAAGATGCGCCCCCGCCCGGCCCGTCGATAGCCACGCCGGCTGAATCGGCTCAGCACCACGCCGTCGGGGCCGCGCAGGGCCTGCCTCCCCTGTGGGGCCAGGCAAGTCACTTTCCGCTGCCCGGCTCCAAACCGGCCGAAACGGCCGAATCGCCGGAAGCGACCGGGCCGCCCGACGGCAGCGACACCCGATCGGCTGAAGAAGCGGACACGGGGGTGGCGCAAGCCGACTCGTCGACACACGTTGCTCCGCCAGCGCTGACAATCAGCTCGCTGATGCAAATTTCGGGAAGGAAATCGATCCAGTCCGAGAGTACGATACGCGAGACCATTCGCTCTCTCTCACAGCAGGGCCTCTCTCGAGCCGAGATCGAGATGGTGACCGGTGAGCCGCGGGATATCGTGGAGGCGGTGTTGGAACACGAACGAGGTGGCTCACCCAACGTGGCCTCCGAAGGCAGCGGGGCGTAAGCCCCAATCCGCAGCACTATCCGCGCGGCACTATCCGCGCGCGGCATAGCCGGGCGCCGCCCATTCGGCCCCGGCGGCAGATGCGGCCCCCCGGGCCTGCCGGCCGCGCCGCATTTGCGCTTGAAGCAAAGCTGAACGAAGCGCAACAAAGCTGTTGAACGCGAAGGTGCGCTGCGATCTAATGGGCGCCTGCGCTGCCCATCGCTATGCGGGCGCGGTCTGCGCATGTGCCGTGCGGCCGCGCGTGAGGTGTTGGCTGCCGCGTTGCACCCAGAGCTCACCCAATCAGGAGACGGCAGTGAAATTCGAAACGATCGAGTTGCACAAGGAAGGCCCGCTGGCGACCCTGCGCTTCAACCGGCCCGAGCACTACAATGCCCTGGACGAGCGGATGGCTCCCGAGTTGCTGGAGGCCGTCATGGATGTGCAGGAGGACGCCGACATTCGCGCGATGATGATAACCGGCGCCGGGCCGGCCTTTCACGCCGGAGGCGACGTGAAGTCGTTCGTGGCCGCGGGCGAGGGCGTCCCCGCTTATATCAACCGTCTCGTCATTCCCTTTCACGCGTTCGTCTCGCATCTGGTGCGTATGCCCAAGCCGGTGCTCGCCGCGGTGAACGGCACGGCGGCCGGCGCCGGATTCAGCATCGCCATGGCATGCGATCTGGTGCTGGCGCGAGAGGATGCGGTTTTTACCGTGGCCTACTCGCGGATCGGCGCCTCGCCGGATGGCTCCATGTCCTATTTCCTGGTGCGGTCGCTGGGCATGCGGCGGGCGATGGAACTCTACCTCACCAATCGCGTGCTGACAGCGCAGGAGGCGATGGAATGGGGGCTGGTCAACGGCGTGCTCCCGGAGGCGAATTTCCTCGCGGACGCCAAGGCCCAGGCCCTGGCACTGGCGGAGGGCCCCACCTTCGCCTATGGCCTGGCCAAGGACCTTTTCTACCACAGCCTCAATCACGAGCTGGAAACCCAGATGGAGCTGGAGGCGAAGCAAATCATCGCCACCTCCCGCACAGCCGATTTCCGCGAAGGCATACAGGCCTTTGTGGAAAAACGCCCGGCGGCGTTTCGGGGCCGCTGAGCGTGCGGATTCCGTGCCGTCGACCTGGGCGCTGACGGAGCGGCACTGTTTGCGGGGCACGGAAGGGATCGCTTCGCAGCGGCACCTCGTTTCTATTGGCCGAATATATGATACCCTTTGATATCGCGGCCGCTCAGAGACATCCCCGCCACACGGGCGTTGATTTCCCCGGATAGACCCGTACTGCGCGGATACTTGCTTCGTGTCTGACTTGCGGGGGCCGCCCGTTATCTTAGTTGCGTGTTCCAGGGAGGGGGAATTCACCGGAGATGTTGCGCCGATTTTTGCCGCGAAGTACTTTGTCGTGCAATACCGGGCCGCCGCCTGGCCATCGCACCTCACGGTGACCGGATTCAGGCCTTCTTCCTTCCCAGGCGAAATGGAACGTTGCCGGCTGGCCTTGTTAAGCGTCGGTCTTACCTTGGCGGTTGCCGTCTCTGGCGCCCTCGCTCAGCAGGGATCCGCCAAAAAACCCGCCCGGCCACCGGCGCCGGTCGTGGTTTCGCTGGTCAAGGCGATACGGGAGGCTCCGACGGCCGAGTACAGCGGCCTGATCGAGCCCGCGACGAAAGCCCTGCTGGCGGCCGACGTGGCGGGGCGGCTGGTCGAGCTCGTGAAGCAGGAAGGCGATCGCGTCGAACAGGGTGGGGTGCTGGCCGTGCTGGACAATCCTAACCTCAAAGGGGACCTCGCCGTCCTGCGAGCGCGGGTGAAGGAGAGCGAAGCGCAACTCGTCCTCAGCGAGCAGCAGCAAGCGCGGGCGGAGTCCCTCTACCGCAAGAAGTTGACGTCGGCAGAGAAGTATGAGGATGGCAAGGCGGCGCTGGCGGTCGTCAGGGCAAAGCTGGCCTCCGATCGCGCCCAGGTGGAGCGCCTGAAGGATCAGTTGGCCAGAATGGTGATCCGCTCCCCCATCCGAGGTCAGGTGATTTCGGCCAACGTGGAGCTTGGACAGTGGATCACCCCGAATCAGCCGATGTTCGAGATTTACAATTACGATCGGTTCGAAGTGGCGGTCGGAGTGCCGGGACGCTTCCTGACCACGGTTCAAGGAACGGGTTCGGTCGCGATCACGGTTCCGGAAATCGGCCGCACGCTTAAAGGTGCGATTGTGGCGGTGGTGCGCCATGTCGATCGCAGCACAGGCACGTTCATGCTGCGCATCCGGGTCGACAATCCACACGGCCTGCCACTGAGCGGCATGCTGGGCAAGGTCGAGCTGCCGTTGGGCAAGAGCTATGTCCTGCTCACCGTTCCCCGCGACGCGATCGTACGCCGTGGCGAACGCACGCATGTGGTGGCGGTCGAGAAGGGATTGGCGAAGATCATCCCCGTTCAGGTGAAAGGAAATCGCGGCGATGCCGTCATCGTCACGGGAAAGGGCCTGAAGCCCAAGGTGCGCGTGGTGGTGCGGGGCAACGAGCGGTTGTTCCCCGGCATGGCGGTCAAGGTGGCCGACCCCCTCCCCAATCATGCCTCCGGAAAGCTATAGCCCATGGGTTTGACCGAATACTGCCTGAAAAAGCCCATCATGGCGGCGGTGGTGGTGTTGATGGTGATGTTGGCGGGCATCTGGGCGTTGCTGAGCATTCCGATCCAGCTGACCCCGGACGTTGAAAAACCCAAGGCCACCGTTCGCACCTATTGGCCGGGAGCCAGCCCGTACGAGATCGAGCGCGAGATCGTCAGCAAGCAGGAAGAGCATCTGGACAACCTGCCGCATCTGGTGCGCATCACCAGCCGGGCGTTGTCCGGCCGCGCCGACATCTCCCTGGAGTTCGAGATCGGCACCGACATGAATGCGGTGCTGCCGCGCATTTCCAATGAGCTGGATCAGGTCACGTCCTATCCGGAAAACGCGCAGAAACCCACCATCATCCTCGCTGGCGCGAACTCGAGCCCCATCATCTGGTCGCAGTTGCGCCCGGTGGCGGGCAATACCAGGCACATCCGCACCTACAAGCGATTTGCCGAGGACGTCATCAAGCCCGCGCTGGAAAAAATCCCCGGCATTGCCGAGGCCAGAGTGTATGGCGGCAGGGACGCGCAGGTGCAGGTGCGCTTCGACCCGGACAAACTGGCCCTGTATGGCATCTCCATCAATGAGCTGATCGAGCGTATCCGCGCGGAAAACGTGGATATCTCGGCCGGTGCAATCTCGCAGGGCAAGAGGGAGTACACCGTCCGCACCCTCAGCCGCTACCGCACACCCGAGGCGCTGGGCGATTTGATCATCAAATTCGGTTCCGATCGCGCGGTGTACCTGAGGGACGTGGCCGATGTCGGAATCGGGTACGAGAGCCGGGGCAGCTCGGTGAGAGGCAAAGAGGGGTTTGCCTTGGTGCTCCCGATCTATCGCGAGGTAGGCACCAACGTTCTCGAGCTGACCGAAAAGGTGCGGGCTACGTTCGAGCGGCTCAACCGGGGCGTGCTGAAGCAGGAGGGGTTGACCCTGAAGGTGCTGGCCGACCCCAGCTATTACATCAACAGCGCGATCAACCTGGTGCTCCAGAATATCTATCTGGGGGGCTTTCTGGCGATCCTGGCGCTGTACCTGTTCCTGGGCAACCTGCGCTCGTCCCTGGTGGTGGCCTTCTCCATTCCGATCTCACTGGTCGGCACCTTTGTCTTTATGAAGCTGTTCGGGCGCAACATCAACGTTATCAGCCTGGCCGGCCTGGCGTTCGCCGTGGGGATGGTGATGGATGCGGCCATCGTCGTGCTGGAAAATATCGACACCTGGCGCAATAAGGGGCACTCGCACTTTGAATCGCTGATCAAGGCGACCAAGGAGGTCTACGGGGCGATTCTCGCATCCGCCCTGACCACCGTTGCCGTGTTCCTGCCGGTCGTGTTCGTGGAGGATCAGGCCGGGCAGCTTTTCCGGGACATTGCGCTGGCCATCGTCTTTGCGATCCTGCTCAGTTTTATCGTGTCGACGACGGTCATTCCGCCGATCTATCGCGCGCTGTTCGACAGTCCACTGTTCCGCCGCAACGGGCAGGTCAGGGCGAATCCCGTCGTGCGGCTGTCGCGGGCAGTGGGCAACCGCCTCCGGGACGAGGTGGTGGCGATGGTGCAGTGGTTGCAGCAACGCATATGGCGCAAGCTCCTTGTGGTGTTCGGGCTGACCGGCCTGGCCATCTGGATTGGCTTCACACTCACGCCCAAGCTGGAGTACCTGCCCTCGGGAAATCGGAATCTTCTCATCTCACTGCTGTTTCCGCCCCCCGGCTACAGTCAGGAGGAGCTGGATCGCCTGGGCGCGTTCGTGGTGGAGTCCCTGCGGCCGGCAATGAATGGCGAATTGGAAGGGATTCCGGTTCTGGAGCGCATATTTTTCGTCAACTTCGGCACCACCACCATTATGGGCGCGATCTCGCGGGAGCCGTCGC
Organism: SAR324 cluster bacterium; assembly: GCA_022572825.1. Taxonomy (GTDB): domain Bacteria; phylum SAR324; class SAR324; order SAR324; family JACQKK01; genus JACZVE01. The sequence continues at coordinate 971 of JACZVE010000109.1, read as the reverse complement.
GGGTGAAGGAGCTGATCCCCGTGATGGACTCCATCATCTCCCAGTTGCCGGGCGTGCGGGGCTTCACTTCCCAGACCTCGTTGTTCGAGCGGGGCCTGGGAGCCGGCCGGTCGCTGGATCTGGAGATTTACGGGGACGACATCGTGCAGACGGCCAACGTCGCCCAGTCGTTGTTCATGAAGATTCCCCAGGCCATGCCCGGCGCCCAGATTCGCCCCATCCCCTCCTTCGAACTGGCCAATCCGGAAATTCGCATCGTGCCCAATGCGGAGCGGGCGGCCGCGGCGGGTCTGACCACCCGGCAGTTGGGCATCATTCTCGACATCTACACCGATGGCCGCAAGATCGATGAATTCACCCTGCCCAACGGGAAGACACTCGATCTGATCCTCATGTCGGGCAAGGAACACCTGCAGGGCGTCGGGGATTTCGAAACCAAATTGCTGCTGACGCCCAGTAACCAGCGGGTTACGGTGGGTGCTGTCGCCGATGTGATCGAAACGGTCGGACCCAACCAGATTGACCACATCTTCGGAGACCGGGCCTTTACGTTGCGGGTGCGGCCACCCAACAACATACCGCTGGAAACGGCGCTGGAGATCCTGGAAGACCAGATAATCGCGGCGGCAGGGGAGGACTTCAGCGGGGTGCCTGGCCTGCGCTTTGCGTTGAGCGGCACCGCGGACGACTTCACTAAAACGCGCCAATCCCTGCAGACGGGATTTTACGTGGCCCTCGCCATCATTTTCCTGCTGCTGGTGATCCTCTTCGAAGACCTGCTTTCCCCGTTCGTCATCATGGCGGCCCTGCCGGTCGCGGCAGCCGGGGGGCTGATCGCGCTGTGGCTCATCAATGCCTTTATTGCCGAGCAGCCTCTGGACATGCTGACGATGCTGGGATTTTTAATGATGATCGGCATCGTGGTCAACAATCCGATTCTGATCATCAGCCGGGCACTGACCCTCCTCCGC
>JACZVE010000108.1 GCA_022572825.1 SAR324 cluster bacterium | reverse complement strand
GGTCCCGCCGAGGCGCCCATCCGCAAGCTCAACAACCGCTACCGTTGGATGATCCTGCTCCGCGCGCCCTCCGTGGCGCCGATCCAGCGCCTGCTGCGCTCCGTGTTCGATGGTCCGCGTTTCGCGATCGGGGTCAAGGAGCGCGTCACGGTGGACGTGGATCCCTACAACCTGCTGTAGGGGGGTGGGCGAATCACGTCCACAGGAATCGGCGCATGCGGATGTTGAGCAGAATGGCGATGCCCATCATCATCGTGATCATGGAGGAGCCGCCATAGCTGAAGAAAGGCAGGGGCACACCTACCACCGGGAGCAGGCCGGCGGCCATGCCAGCGTTGATCAGCACCTGGGCGGCGATGAGGGAGGCGATGCCCATGGTCACGAAAGCGCTGAAACGGTCGCGGGTCTGAAAGAGGATCGAGATGGCGCGGAATACCAGCAGCGCATACAACATGAGCAGGCCCATGGCGCCGAGAAATCCCCATTCCTCCGCGAATATGGAAAAAATGAAGTCCGTGTGCCGGGCCGGCAGAAAGTTGAGGGAGCCCTGCGTGCTGTTTCCGAAGCCCTTGCCCGCCAATCTGCCGCTGCCGATGGCCACGCGGGATTGAATGACGTGATACCCCGCCCCGAGGGGATCCTGGTCGGGGTCGAGAAAGGTGATAAGCCGCCGTTGCTGGTAAGGCCGCAGCAGGTAAGAGATGAAGGGGTGAAAGGAGCGCTCCTCCGCGGTTTCCAGCAGCGTCTCATCGTCACTCAACAGGGGGTTGGCCGAGAGGCTCTGGCGCAGGGTGCCGGGCAGGTAGTACACCGTGCCCCGCAATCGCGCCACCTCCCGCAGTTGCGCCTCGCTGTGGCCCTGGCGCCGCAGATGCTCGACAAGTGCGGTGTCCACCTTGTGATAGCCCAGCCGGAAGGAGGCCACCAGCACCGCGATGGCCAGCACGCAGCTCACTGCCAGGAACACCAGCAGGCGCATGCGCAGGCCGGCCAGCAGGATGATCGGAATGAAAATCGCGGGGAGCAGCAACGCGGTACCCAGATCGGGCTGATTGACGATCAGGAAGAACGGAATCAGCATCAACAGCGTGGGGATTATCATTCCCCGCAAGCCAAGGTGGCCCACTCGCCGTCCATCGCGCAGGCAGAAGGCAATGGCCAGCACTGTGGTAAATTTGGCGAACTCCGAGGGCTGGATGGCTACCGGGCCGATCGTGAACCAGCGGTCCACCTGCACATTTCCGGAACCGGTCAATGGCAGCGTCAGCAGGGAGACCACCACCAGCCCGTGGAACAGGTACGACCACTGCCCGATGGTGCGGAAATCGGCCAACAGCACGACGAAACCGGCCGCCAGGCCGATCCCGATCCAATAAAGCTGCTTCAGCCAGAAATTGGGGTTGCCCGGATAGCCCTTCGAGGCCGAATAAATGGCGGCCACCCCAAGCAGGGAAATCGCCAGCGTCAGCAGCAACAAGGACCAATCGAAGTTGGCGAGGAGTCTGCGGTCGAACATGGTCGCGAATGTCGGTTGGCGGTTGGGCCGGCGCCAGGCGCCGCCCGGCTGGCACGCCCATCATCCTAGCCGAGTCCCATCAGGGAATCCAGCCACGAGAAGTGCTCGGGCCGTGCTTTGGGCGTGGAAACGCCACGCGGCCGAGTAATGACAATCCGCGCGCGATGTGGAATGATGACAATCGCCTGCACGGCCCCTCTACCCGGGGATGCACCCGCCGTCACGGCGCCGGTTGATCGGCATTGTCGCCATGAGCCAGGCCAAATCCTCCCCACCGCCGCGCAAGATTCGCATTCTGCTGGGAAAGCCCGGTCTGGACGGGCACGACCGGGGCGTGCACGTCATCGCGGCGGCCTTGCGCGATGCCGGGTTCGAGGTGATCTACACGGGCCTGCGGCAAACTCCCGAGAGCATCGTCAGAGGGGCCATTCAGGAGGATGTGGATGCCATCGGTCTCAGCGTGCTGTCCGGATCGCACATGACGCAGTTCTCGCAGGTGCTGCTGCAGATGCGCGAGCAGGGGCTGGATAACGTGCTGTTGTTCGGGGGCGGTATCATTCCCCGCGCGGACATTAAAAAGCTGCGCGAGATGGGGGTTGGCGAACTGTTCGGACCGGGCACGCCCCTGGGCGAGATCGTCGACTATCTGCACAGAGCCCTTCCGGTGGAGGGCGAGGAACCTCGCCTCTGAGACCCCGCCGTGCGCGCAGAAAGCCCGAAAGATAGCGTTCGACCCTTGCCGCCCGCCCGCCCCGCTGGCGAGCCGCCGCCCGTGGTGTACTTCGACGGCGTATGCGGCCTCTGCAACCGCTTCGTGGATTTTCTGCTGCGCGTCGACTCGCAGGCCATCCTCCGCTTCGCGCCCCTGCAAGGGGAGACGGCGCGCCGGCTTCTACCACCCTCGCTCGCCGACGGGCTGGATACGATGGCGTTTGCAGACCGGCACGGCCATGCCCTGCGCTCCGAGGCGGTGCTGCGCATTCTGGCGCGCCTGGGTGGATTCTGGCGCTTGGCGGGGATGCTGCGCATCGTGCCCCGACCGCTGCGCGATTGGGTGTATGACGCCGTCGCGCGGCGCCGCTACCGGCTGTTTGGGCGCCTCCCCGCCTGCCGCCTGCCCAGGCCGGAAGAGCGCGCCCGGTTTCTGCCATGAGGCGTTTGCGCCGCCATTGGAAGGCCTGTGATTTATCCGAAGAAAAGCAAATGCGGGGGAACCAGTCCGCCCACGCCCCCGAATACTGAGGTTGAGATATTTCATCGTAAGTCTTAGTAAGTTGTTTATATAGCACTTTTCCGAGGTGCAGGGCGCGGCAGCGCTTGCGAGTCGCGCGCTGCTTCCCTGCTGGGGGCGTTGGGAGCGAAGCCCCCAACCTGCCGGAGGCAATAAATCACAGCGCATTTAGTACGTGATGAATGTAGTGCACGGATTTGTGACGCGACGCGCTACGCCGGAACGGAAAGCTGCTTGATCAGCTTGAACAGGTAGGATTTGCTGATGCCCAGCAACTGGGCGGTTCGCACCTTGTTGCTGCGGGTGGTCTGCAATGCTTCGATCACCAATTGCCGTTTGTATTGCTTCAACAGCGTGTCGAAGCTGCCTTTGCCGGAGGCCAGCGGCTGACCGGCGACGATGGGGGAGAAGGTATCCGGCAGGGCCTCCCGGCCGATCACAGGGCTTTCGCTCAGCGCGACGGCCCGCTCCACAAAGTGCTCCAACTCGCGTACATTGCCCGGCCAGTGGTAATCGTACAGGAAGTGTACGACCTCTTGGGAGAATCTGAAGGAGCCGGGTCGATCGAATTCCCGCGCGAAGTTCTTGAGAAAATGTTCGGCAAGCAGCTTGATGTCCATCCGCCGATCGCGCAGGGGAGGGATGTGGAAGGACACCACGTTGAGGCGGAACATCAGGTCCTCCCGGAAGGTGCCCTCCCGAGTCATGCGGTGCAGGTCGCGATGGGTGGCGCTGACCAGGCGGAAATCGGTTTCGATGGATAGATTGCCCCCCAGCCGCTCAAAGGTGCGCTCTTGCAGCACGCGCATGAACTTGGCCTGCAAGCGCACGCTCATGTCGCCGATTTCGTCCAGGAACAAGGTGCCCTTGTTGGCGTACTCGAACCTGCCCTTGCGGCGCTCCACCGCGCCGGTGAAAGCACCCTTCTCATGGCCGAACAGCTCGTCCTCCACCAAACTGTCGCTCAGCACGGCGCAGTTCAGCGGCACCATCCGTTCATGGCGCCGTTCACTCAGGCTGTGAACGGCCTGGGCGAAGATCTCCTTGCCCGTACCGGTTTCCCCCGTGATCAGCACGGTGATCGGCGTGGGCGCGATGCGCCGGATGCGATCCAGGATCTGTTTGATGCGCGGATCGACGCCCAAAATGCCCAACTCGAGCGGGCTCGGATGCCCGCCCTGGCGACGGGCCGCATGGGCCCCACCGTTGTCGGATGCCGCGGTGGTGCGTACCGCTTCGCCGGTGGCCCGTAACTGCCGCAGGCGTTCCACCCGGCGCAGCACGACCTGCAGCTCTTCGGTATCAATCGGCTTTTGGAAGACGTCCACAACGCCCAGGGCCAGCAGGCCAGCGGCAACCTCTTTTCGATCCGAACGCGTGATGATAAGAATGGAGGGAGGCGAGGTGTCTCGGAGCAAGCGCTCCACGAGCGCGACCGCGGTGGACTCATCCGTGTCTTGCTTCTCGAGCAGCTCCATCAGGATGACATCCGGTGATTGGCGCCGCAGGAAATTTTGCGCCTCGTCCCGGCTGACGGCCTCGTGCAGATCGTGGCCCTTGCGCAGTGCCGAAAACAGATGGCGCCGCACGATCTCGTTCTCGTCGATGATCAGGATGTTCATGGCGAAGTTCGAAAACGCTTAACCGGACCGACGACCCGCCGCCATCATGCCATACGTGCAACGCAAATGGGCAGAGATGCCGCGCCCCATCGTGTGCCTTGCGCCGATGGATGGCATTACCGACAGCGCCTACCGCCGGCTGGTGCGCTCGTTCAACTCGAACGTTGTGCTGTTCAGCGAGTTTACCAGCGCAGAGGGTCTCCTGCGCAGTGACAAGGTGAGGCAGCGGCTCCGCTTCGCCCCTGAAGAGCATCCCTACTTTGTGCAACTGTTCGGCAACACTCCGGAGGCTTTCCGGCAAGCGGCCTTCATTGTCGAGCAGCAGGGCGTGGCCGGCATCGATGTCAATATGGGCTGCCCGGCAAAAAAAATCGTGCATTCTCAACATGGTAGCGGCTTGATGCGCGATGTCAATCAGGCCTGCCGCATCGTGGAGGCCGTCGCCAATGCATGCCGCGTAGAGGTATCCGTCAAGACGCGGCTCGGCTGGAGCGACGGGGACAAACTGATCCCGTTCGCCTCATCGCTGGTCAGTGCCGGGGCCTCGCTGATCACCATTCATGGCCGCACCTACGACCAGCATTTCTCGGGCCGGGCCTGCTGGGAGCCCATCTACGCGTTGAAGCGCCATCTGACCGTGCCGGTGCTGGGCAACGGAGACGTGCAGGACTACCAGGACGGACTGCGCAAAATGGGCAACCTGGACGGTTTCATGATCGGACGCGCGGCCATCGGAAATCCCTGGGTATTTCAGCCGCACGGCCGGCGAGGCGGCCCTACCCTGAGGGAACGGGTGGCAGCGATGATCGAGCACTACGGCCTCATGCGCGAGATCAAGCCGGAGCACCAGGCGCTCATCGAAATCCGCAAGCACCTGGCGGGCTACCTGCGCGGCTTCCCACTGGCCAAGTCCGCCCGCAGAACGCTGCTGGAAACCACCGACGAGCCGACGCTGCTGCGCCGCCTGGAGGCCCTGGCCGAGGGCCCCGAGGTGCTGGCTCTGGCCAGCTGAACGGGCCGGGGCGGGATGGAGCGCGTCGTGGCCCGCCTGGAGCCCCTGCTCACCGAAGCGCGCATCCGGCGTATGCGCTCGGTGCTGGCCGTCCGTAGCGATCATGTGGCATTCGTCTTCGAGCGCATGATCGACCCGCATAACCTCAGCGCCGCCCTTCGCTCCCTGGACGCCTTTTCCTTCCAGGACGCGCACCTGGTGCGGCCCGGGGGGCGGCTGGGGCTGACCCGCGGGATCACCATCGGCGCCGAGCGGTGGCTCACGCTGCACGAGGCGCCCAGCTCACAGGCCTGCCTGAGCGGCCTCAAGGAAGCAGGCTACCGGGTATACGCCAGCCATCTGGGCGGGGGCGAGGCGCGACCGCTGACGGAAATCGACTTCGGCCGGCGCACCGCCATCGTGTTCGGCAACGAGCACCTGGGTGTCAGCGAAGAAATGCTGGCCCTGGCCGACGCCCGGTTCCGCATCGACATGCTCGGCTTCGCGCAAAGCCTGAACCTGTCGGTGGCCGTGGCAGTCAGCGCGTTTCACGCCCGGCGGGAGATCGAGCGCCTGCGCCCCGCCGATCCTGCTCCCGCGCGGTTCGACCTGACGGAGGCGCGCCGGCAGTCGCTGTACGAACAGTGGCTGCGGCACTCGGTCAAGCATGCGGATCGCATTGTGGGAGAGGAGGGGGATTGATTCATTGGCAGATCTTCGGCAACTAGGGGAAAGGACCACCGAATTCGTGACGGCGGTCCCAATTGCGCGGAAGGACGCGGGTTTGCCGCTAACATGCGATGCGCGATAAATTCGATGCCCATCATCGTTCAAAAATTCGGCGGCACCAGCGTGGGCACGGGCGAGCGCCTGCACAAGGTGGCCGACATCATCGAGCGCACCCTGGCGCAGCATTCCGTCATCGCCGTGGTCTCGGCCATGAGCGGCAGGGTGAAGACCGAGGGCACCACCACCCTGCTGCTGCAGGCGGGGCAGCGGGCCGAGGAGGGCGCCGCGTTCGATGCGCCCCTGGCCTCCATCGAGAAGAACCACCTGCGGGCGACGGGGGAGGCGCTCTCCTCGCGGGCGCTGCGGGACGAGGTGGAAAGCTGGCTGCGCGGAGAACTGAGCTGGCTGGGCAGCTTTCTGGAGGCGATCCGCGTCATTCGCGAGCTGTCGCCCCGCTCGCAGGACGTGCTGATGGCCGTCGGCGAGCGCTTCGCAGCCTACCTGGTGGCCGCGGTGCTGGGGGAGCGTGGCCTGCCCGCCGCCCTTGTCGATCTCACTTTTGCCGTGCCCGAGGAGGAGCAGACGGTGGATCCCGGCTTCTTCCGGCGCCTGCAGGAGCACTTGGCGGCCCAGTGCGCGCCGGACGGCGGGCGCGTGCCCGTGGTGACCGGATTCTTCGGCATGGTGCCGGGAGGCCTGCTGCGCGCAGTGGGACGAGGCTATACGGACTTTACCGCGGCGCTGATCTCTGCCGGCCTCAGCCGAGACCAGGTGCATGAACTGCAGGTGTGGAAGGAGGTGGACGGTGTTTATACGGCCGACCCCCGCCGCGTTCCCGCTGCGCGGGTGCTGGCCAGCATCACTCCCAGAGAGGCGTCGGAGCTGACCTACTTTGGATCCGAAGTGCTGCACCCGTTCACGATGGAACGGGTCGTGGCCGCGGAGATTCCCATCCGCATCAAGAACGCCTTCAACCCGGACGCACCGGGCACCGTCATCACACAGCGCGACCCCAAGAGCGGCACGGCAATGCGAGCCACTGCCGTGACGGCCAAGGGCGGCATCACGGTGGTCACCATCACCTCCAACCGCATGTACAATGCCTATGGCTTCCTGGCCGGTGTCTTCAACAAGCTGGCCAACTACGAGGTGGTCGTGGACCTGGTCTCCACCTCGGAGGTGAGCGTCTCGTTCACCATCGACCGGCTGGACGAGATTCGCCGCGCCAAGCGCCAGTTGGAGGAATTGGGCAAGGTGGAAATCACGCCCGGCCGCGCAATCCTGGCCATGGTGGGCGAGGGTATGAAGTTCGCCAAGGGCACGGCGGGGCTCATGTTTTCCAGCCTGGGCGCCAGCGGCATCAATATCGAAATGATCTCCCAGGGTGCTTCGGAGATGAACATCTCCTGCGTCATCAAGGAGGAAGACGCCGAGAAGGGGCTCAGGACTGTCCATCACGCCTTCCTGGAGGAAGGGTAGGAGGCGTGGTGACGAAAGCCAAAGCGGCGCGGCTCTATCGTAAGCTGGCGGACGCCCGCCCCGCGCCGAAGTCCGAGCTCGCCTTTCGCACGCCTTTTCAGCTGCTGGTGGCGGTGATGCTCAGCGCTCAGGCCACCGACAAGTCGGTCAACGAGGTCACTGCCCGGCTGTTTCCCGCCTACCCCTCGCCGCACGCGCTGTTACGGCTGGGCGAGAAGGGGCTCGGCCAGGCCATTCGCAGGATCGGACTGGCGCCCACCAAGGCCCGTAACATTCTGGCCACCTGCCGCATGCTCGTCGAGCGCCACGGCGGCAAAGTGCCCGAGGCGCGCGAGGCCCTGGAGGCCCTGCCGGGTGTCGGGCGCAAGACGGCCAACGTCGTCCTCAACGTTGCGTTCGACCAACCGACCATCGCCGTGGACACCCACGTGTTCCGGGTCGCGAACCGCACGGGTCTGGCCGCGGGCAAGACGGTGCGCGAGGTGGAAGATAGCCTGCTGCGCGTTACCCCCAAGGTCCACCTGCGACACGCCCACCATTACCTGATCCTGCACGGCCGTTACGTCTGCAAGTCCAGAAAGCCGGAGTGCGCCAGTTGCGTGATCGTGAAGGAATGCGAATACCCGCAGAAGGTGCTCTGAGGCGCTCGCATGGCAGACCCAGTTCAGAACATCGGGTCGGAATTGCGCGCGACACTACGCATGAAATCCAACCGGCAACTTCGCGGACGCGAGCTGCCTTCGCTCGGTAGAGGCCCATGCGCGGCATTGTGGTGAGCCTGGTGGCGCTTCTTACCGCGAGCGGCCTCCTGGTCGCCTTTGCGGCGCGGCTCGGTCTGGAAGCCTGGCACACGCGGCTGCTGTCTCTCGCGCATTACTGGGGCGGTCTGCTGTTCCTGGTGGTGTTTTCCCTCTACGCGTGGGACCACATTCGGGCCAACCGGCACTGGCTGCGGGTGCGGGCTCCTGTCACCGGCGCGGGCGTTGTCCAGACGCTCTCGGCGGTGCTGCGGCGTGTCTCCGGGCTGGGGCTG
>JACZVE010000107.1 GCA_022572825.1 SAR324 cluster bacterium | reverse complement strand
CGTGGCTCATGAAGGAGACGATTTTCAGCGCATTGATCATGCGCTCGCGGTTCACAAGCACTGACTTGTCGTTATCTCGGGGAATAACGGGATCCACGTTGGGGAATTTCCCTTCGATCAGGCGCGTCAGCAGCACGATTTTACCACTGGACAGCAGCAGATTGCGCTCGTCGAAGGCGATTTCGACCAACTCCTCGGTGCGCTCCAACACGCGCTGCATTTCCATCAGGGCCTTGCGGGGAACGATGATTTCCGGTGGTGCCTCGCCCGTCATCCCTTCGACGGACTTGATCACCTGAGCCAGGCGATGACCGTCCGTGGCGATCAACTGCGCCTCCTGGCCGTTCACCAATTTCAAACACACGCCCATCAGGTTCTTACGGGTCTCGTTTGTCATCGCGGCAAAGACAGTCAGCTCAATGCCGCGGCGCAACTCCTGAGCCTGGATTTGAAACCGATTGGGCAGCTCCGGCGGTTCCATCTGAGGGTAAAGCCCAATCTCGACGGACGGCAGATGCAAACGGGACGCACCGCCCTCCAATGTCACCCACAACTGATCATCGGAAGTGATCGAAATCTCGTCGCTGAGAAACTCCCGGCAGACTTCCAGCACCTTCTTGGCGCTTATGCAAACGGTGCCGGGTTCTGCGACCCTGGCGGGAATTTCGCCTTTCAGCGAAATCTCATAGTCCGTGGCGGTGAATTCAACGGCTCCGTCCTCCTCGCCGCCTTTGGCGCCGAGAAGAAAGTTGGAGAGTATCGGCTTGCTGGAACTTTTGTCCGTGATGGGTGTGATGAGCTGCAGCGCGTTGATTAACTGGTTCTTATTTATGCTTAGTTTCATGTCTTAGTTGATGATGATGCGGTAAGTGAATTGTTGAAACGGCGAGTATACCCCTGAAATACTTGCACATCGCGTACTGCGCGGCAGTCGATATCCTGTCGAATCCCCGTCGGAACACCGTTGCGTATTTCCGGATCTCCACCTGGCCGACCGCGCTCGGGCGGTTCCTTGTCTTGCAGCACAGGGCCAGATGTTATTTCTATCAGACTTGATCTCGAAGCGCACCGAAAACCCGTTAATATCCTTGAATTCACTTCCAATCGCCTGTCGAAATCCTGTCGAATGCCGCCGTGCAGTTGTGCCGGTGCGCGTGGCGGCAGCGATTTTTCCTACGCGTCGCCCCTGCCTCGGTACGCGAGCTTCTCTGCCATCCGCATCACGGCCCGCTTCAGATGATCATCCTGGTTCATTTCCGCCAGCAGAGTGTGATGGGCATGCACCATTGTCGAATGGGCGCGATTGCCCAGGGTGGCACCGATTTCCGCATAGGAGCACGACCCCACGGTCTTGAGCAGATGGACGGCGATGCGGCGCGCACCGGCGATGTTTGGGCTGCGCGAGCGGCCCTTCAGGACGCGGACCGTCAGCCCGAAGCGGTCGGCTACCCGCTCCAGCACCGCTTCGCGTGCCGCGGGAATGCCGGCCCGTTGCGGGTCGGGGTCAAACAACGGCGCCGCATGGCATTCGGCAAACTCCAACGTGATGGGCTGGTTGTACAGGGCCGCATATGCCCCCAGGCGCACGACGGCTCCCTCGAGTTGGCGCAGGTCGTGGGTTATACGCTCGGCCAGCAACTGCGCCACCTCCGGCGAGAGCTGGATGCCCTCCGCACGTGCCCGCACCAGGGCGAAGCGATACCGCGACGGCGCATCGGGGGGCGCGAGCTCCACCATCAGTCCCGCTTCCAGTCTGGAGCGCAACGTCGGGTGAAGTCCGCCCATGGCGCGGGGATAGCGATCCACGCTGAACACAAGCTGCCGGCGCCGCCGGTGCAGGCTGTCGAAGGTGTGCAACAGCTCCTCCTGGGCTTTTGGACTGACCAGGAGAAACTCCAGATCGTCGACCAGCAGTGCGTCCAGTGAGCGGTAGAAGTCTCGCAGGGGTTGCATGCGCCTGCGTGTGATGGCATCCAGCACCTCGTTCTTGAACGCTTCTCCGGAGCGGTATGCGATCGACCAGGGAGGGTGCCGGCGACTTAGCTCGTTCCCGAGCGCCTGCAACAGGTGCGACTTGCCCAGACCGGTCGCTCCCACCACCAGGAGCGGGTTGAAGCGCTGGCCCGGCTTATCGGCAACCTGGCGGGCGAAGTGCAGTGCGGATTCGTTGCCCGGATAGGGGAGAAGCGTCTCGAGCGTGTGGTGAACGCCGTGGCGCGTCTCCGCGTCCGCCGGGTTTACATCGGGGGATGGCGAAGTTGGGTGCCCCGGCCCTGCCGTGGGCGACGCCTGCGCCTCCGTGGCGACCCGCAGCTCCAATACCGGATCGCTGTCAAACGGAATGTCCGGAAAGCAGGCGCGCAGGTTTTCAACAATCAGCGGCTGGAAGCGCGCGACGATCCGGTTCTTGCAAAAGGAGTTCGGGACGCCGCCAAGGACAATCTGCTGTGGGTGTACCTCACGCAATTGCAGGGCGGCCAGCCACGTCGCGGCATCCTCCGCGCTGATCTGTTTCTCAATGGAGGCCTTGCACCGATCCCAGCGGGTATCCAGCAAATCCGTCATGGGCGCAATCCCTGGCGTGTTGGCACGTGGTGTCCATACCACTGCCCTTCTCCTTACCGGAAATGAAGGGCCCTGTCAGCTAAATCCGCGCTCAGCCGCGGCAGCGTACGCAGGCGCCGCAAGGGGAAGCGCCGACACGGATGGCGGCCATCCCGAGGAGCCGTGCAGTCGTGCGGAGATGCAAAGTGCAGAGGTGCGGCGCGGAGATGCTGTGAATAGACGCGCTGGAGACAGGAATCTCCGTGGTGGCAGGCGCGGCACGGACACCGCCAGCCCTCTCCGCAAAAGGCGCTCGCTTGCAGGCGCGCTGTTGGGACTCGCCTTGGCCTATCGGTAGCAGCCCGTCACGAACACGCTGCTATTTTCCCGCGGAGTATTGTTCCACAATGCGTGCCTGTGCTTACTCGGCCCGCTGCCGGCCGAGCAGGCGGTCCTGAACGCGCTCGAAGTCCCTTCTGAACTCTCGCTCTTCGCCGCGGGACACTTCCGCCTGCTCCGCCTCGGTGCGGGCAAGTTGCGCTTGCAACGCGGCAAAGTCGCGCTGCGAGGCGATGCGACGCCGCACCAGGGCCTCCTCGCGTGCCCGCCGCAGGCGCGCCAAGCGATCCTGAACGCGCTCGAAGCCCACTCTGGATTCACGCTCTTCGCCGCGGGCTATTTCCGCCTGCAGCGAGGCGCTGCGGGCAAGGTACGCTTGCAACCCGGCAAAGTCGCGCTGCGAGGCGATCCGACGCCGCAGCAGGGCCTCCTCACGCTGGCGCGCACGCAACTCCAGTGATTTTGCGTTGGAGAGCCGCAGCTGGCGCTCCAGGTCGCGCGAGATTTCCTCGTTTCGCTTGCCATGGGCATCAGGCTGGGGCCGGGAGCGCGTAAACGACACCAGGCCTTGCTGCATCTCCAGAAAGTCGTCGGCCGGCCGGTAATGCGGAAACTCAGGGAGGTTTGCGCCTTGCTGAGCACAGGATGCCAGGGCGAGGACGATCCCCACGAACAGTGGCATCGTTCGCGCTATTCCGATTATGGCAATCATGGACAGACGCATGGCCGGTTCGCGCGACATCGGTTGGCATCCATCGCCCGCCTGTGCAGCGGTGGCCAGCAGGCGACAGGGACTGTCCAAACAACGGTTGGTTGCATTGAAGGTTCCCCTGTCATGCAGGCGGCTCTTAGGGCGACGGTCGCTGGAGGCGACCCACACGGCATTTCCGGCACCGCAGGTTTCCGGCGTCGTAGAGGGAAGCTCCGCCAGGGGCAGGATACCGTCCCTTGCGGTATGCCGGCAACGGGAAATCTCCACTGCGTATTGCGGGTGTGCCCCTAATGACGGTAAATAGTATTTCGACGTCCGACCGGCGGCTGCGGCCCGTCTGCGCTGGGCGACGGGCAGGCGGGGGCAGGGCGCCGGATCGCCGACCACACCCTGGACAGGAAGCGCAATGAATAACCTCACCCACTTCCAGCTTACCGAAGCACAGGCGGGCGTCGGGGCGCGGGACGTGCCGGCCTTCATCCGCGTTCGACAGCAGTTTCCCCGCCCAGCCGAATCGGACGTTGCGGCGGCGGTACGGCGGGAAATCGCGCCGTTTCTCGATCAGGTCGGGAGCGGTCAGCGGATCGCCATTTCAGGCAGCAGCCGGGGCATCGCCAATCTGGCGTTAGTGCTGCGGGAATGCGCCAAGTCCCTGAAGGAGGCCGGCGGCGAGCCCTTCATCGTTCCGGGCATGGGCAGTCACGGCGGCGCAACCGCGGAAGGACAGATCGGTGTGCTGGCCGCCGCGGGGATTACCGAGGCGTCGATGGGCTGCCCCGTCGTTTCCAGCATGGAGGTCATCCAGGTGGGCACCACTTCCACCGGTTTTCCCGTCTACCAGGACAAGACCGCGTCCGAGGCCGACGGTGTGCTGGTCGTCAACCGCGTCAAGCCCCACACCGGCTTTACCGAGCGGGTGGAAAGCGGGCTGTGCAAGATGCTGGTCATTGGGCTGGGCAAGCAGGCGGGCGCCTCCAAAATTCACCAGCAGGCCCTGAAGATCGATATGGGCCGCATCGTGCTGGAGGCCTCGCAAATCATCGTGGAATCCGAGCGTATGCGCTATATCGGAGGCTTGGCCCTGGTGGAGAACGCCTTCAAGGAAACGGCGATCGTCAAGGGCATTCCCATGGGCGATCACGAGCGCCTCGTCCGCGAGGAAAACGCACTTCTCGAACAGGCCTACGAGTTGCTGCCCCGCATTCCCTTCGAGGATATCGACGCGCTCGTCGTTGACGAGATCGGCAAGAATATCAGTGGCGCGGGCATGGACACCAACGTGATCGGCAAGAAGCCGGGCCTGAGCAGTCCCCGCATCGGCGCGATCTACGTGCGGGGCCTGACCGAGGAGACCCACGGCAACGCGGTGGGCATTGGCAACGCGGACGTGATGCCGCGCCGACTGATGGACGAGATCGATTTCAACGCCACCTATATGAACGTGTTTACCGCCAAGCGCCTCCAAGGAGGTAAGATTCCCCTGCTGGCCGAGAATGAACTTCAGGCGATGCAGGTGCTGATGAATTTTCGCGAGGAGGAAGATCCCGGTTCGATCCGCATGGTCTGGATCCGCAATACCTCCAAGCTGGACCAGTTCTGGGCGTCCGTGGCACTGCTGGACGAGGTCATGTCCAACCCTCGGCTGGAAGTGCTCGGCGGGCCCATACCCATCGGCTTCGACGATGAATACACCCTGATCGAGCCTCAACTCGGCTGAGCGGCAATTGCCCCGCCGGGCGAGGCATCGGCCCGGGGGAAGGGCCGATTTCCGCTCCTGGCCGGCGATGGTAACGCTGCCCGGACTATCGCACCGCCGGCGCCAGGGGGGGGGCTGGAACCTCCGCCCGCGCGCCATGGGCCGCGCATTGCTCGTGTCTGTCCTGCTCGCGGCATTGCTAGGCTGCGCGGAGCCTCAGTTGCGCAAGCGCTCCTTCATGGCCAGCTCGCGAGGGATGCGCGAGCAAGCGGACGTGCCGGTGGGACTGAATCCATTGGGCTCGCTGGACACCTGCCACCCAGGCGACGACAAGTTCACCCTGGGCAACCGAGTGCTGGTATCGCGCCCGGAGTTTTTCACGCGGGCGGCATCGGGAATGATCTCCACACTGCGCGAGGCCCTTGCCCAGTCGGCTGAAGGCCTGCCAGCGGTGGAGTTTCTGCTCACCGAACGTCCCATCACCAGCCAGGGCGAGGCCACCCGTCTTGGTCTGCAGTGCGGCGCCGTCATCGTTCTGTGGGAGCCGGGGCAGACCAAAACACTGGAGCTGACACTGCCCCATCCCAACCAGATCCCTCTCAAGCCCCTGGCTCGCAAGCGCCTGTGCGAGTTTGGCAATCATCAGCAGCAATTGGACATTTTGTACCTGACCATTGCCGGTTTGCTCACGCTGAGAGTAAATGACTACGATCGGGCAATCCTCTACATGGAAACCGCACGCACCATCGACGGCGGCTGCTTGCACATTCCGGCCAGGGCCGCGCCCGCTCCAAGGTGGGCCCAGCCCGCGGCAAAATAACTCCCGGGAGCGGATGTCACCATGAATGCGAGGCGAGGAACACCTTACTTTCCCCCGCCGGTACTGGTTGCCGCGGGCCTGCTGTTGATCGCATGCGCCACAGATCCCACCCCCTACCAGCCGCTGGACGAAAAAAAAGGGGGCTATGAGCAGACGCAGCTGCAGGAGCGGGTGTACCGCGTGTCGTTCCGCGGCAATCGCTACACCCGCGAGACCGATGTGATCGATTTTCTCTTTCTGCGCTGTGCGGAGCTGACGCGGGACAATGGCTTCAGCCATTTCCAGATTCAGGAGGATTACGGCCGTACCCAAGTGGATTTGCGTCCCAGGGGGCCAAGTTCCTCGGTGGGGTTGGGGTTCGGCATTGCCAGCAGGCGCTCGTTCTGGGGGCTTGGATTCAGCACCGGAGCGCACCGTTATGAGGGCGTCGTCTCCTATCATTTGGCGATGTTCGTGATCCACCTGCTCACTCCGGAAGAGGCGAGTTCGGCGGCCGGGGCGTACGAGGCCGAATTTCTCATCAGGAGCCTGGCCCCCAAGAAAGAGCGAAGTCTCAAAGCCGAATCGTGACCTGTCGACGGCGATCATGACCGACAGCAAGGAACTCTTCCGGGCGCTGGAGCTCGCACACTATGCGCAGCGGTTTCGCGGCAACGTGTTCGTGATCGCGTTGCCGGCGGCAACATCCTTCCAGGAACTGTTGCTGGATTTCAAGGTGCTGGCCGGTTACCACATACAACTGGTCTTGGTCACCCAGGACCCGGCGTTCAATCTGGAACGGATCATCTCGCTGGCCAACCAGCGGGGCGCGCGCTTTCAGCTCTCGCTGCTGACCGACCTGCTGTTCCGGCCCGAGGAAGAAGCGCTGCAGCTGGACTTCCCGCGGGTTCACGCGTCGCTGGCCGAGGGCAGGACGCCGGTGATCGCCTATCACGGCTCTCTGCCGGCCGAGCCCGCCGAAGATGCCGGCATCGATCCCACCTTTGCGCTGGCCGCGGAGGTCGCGGCCCGGTTGGGCGCCAGCAAGTTGTTCCTGGTCAGCCCGCTCGCCGCCGCTCTGCGCGAGGCGTTGCCCAGCACCTCCGTACAGGCCGGGGATATGGAAGGCTTGGCCGAAACGCTGCACCAGGCAGGGCTTGCGCATGCGGAGCCCCTCTGCGCGTTCGTTCAATCGCAACTGGCGCGGGGCATCCCGGACCTGGTGCTGCTGGAAGGCCGGCGGGCGCAGCTGTTCCAGGAAGTGTTCACCTATGATGGCGCGGGTATTCTTTTTACGGCCACGCGCGCGTCGCGCATCCGCCCCGCGCAGATGAAGGACGTGACGGACATCGCCCTCCTGCTGCGGGCCGAGATCGAAGCGGGACGCATTCTGCCCGTCAACGAAGACGCCATCGCGGAGGCCATTGACAGTTACTGGATTTACGAGATCGACGGCATGCCGGCGGGGCTGGCCTGCCTGAAGCGCTTCGGCACGGATGCCGAGCTGGCACAGTTCGCCACCCTGCCGCGCTACCGCGGCAAGGGGCGTGCGCGGGAGCTGGCCGCTTACCTGGCCGAGCAGGCGCGGGCGCAGGGCATGCGGCGCGTGTTCGCCCTCAGCATCGACGCCCGGATGTGGGCGTTCTTTCGAGCGCTGGGCTTCGAGGAGGTGGAGCGCGGGGAACTGCCGGACGATTGGCGCCGCGGCTACGATTTCAGCCGCCCCTCGCGCGCCTTCCGCAAGGAATTGCAATGACCTACCCGGTGATCGAGTACGAGGATCGGCGCCTGTTCATACTGGACCAGACCCGGTTGCCCTGGAAATCGGTGCTGCTGGAATTGTTGGACCTGCCGGCCGTGGAGCATGCCATCCGCGCGTTGCAGGTGCGCGGAGCACCGCTGATCGGCATCACGGCCGCCTATGGAGTGTGCCTGGCCATGAACGGCGTGGACACGGTGAAGCAGGCCGGGCCGCGCGGTAAGGAGGCGCTGCGGCGATTGGCCGCCACGCGGCCCACGGCGGTCAACCTGTTCTGGGCGTTGGAGCGGATGAAGGGCGTCCTCGACGCGCTGCCGGAGCGCGGCTGGCGCGGGCGGCTGGAGGCCGAGGCGCGCGCCATTCACCAGGAGACCGACGCCCAGGACGCCGCCATGGCGGAATACGGCAGCGGCCTGCTCTCCGGCGGCGCGAAGGTCATCACCCACTGCAACACCGGACCATTGGCCACCGGCGGCCGCGGCACGGCGCTGGGCGTGCTGATCGAAGGACACCGCAAGCTGGGGGGACTGCACGTCTTCGTGGACGAAACCCGACCCCGCTGGCAGGGCGCCCGCCTGACCACCTGGGAACTCGCCAACCACGATGTCCCTCACACCCTGATCTGCGACGGAGCGGCCGCGGCGCTGATTCGCAGCGAGGG
The DNA here is from genome assembly GCA_022572825.1 of SAR324 cluster bacterium. Taxonomy (GTDB): domain Bacteria; phylum SAR324; class SAR324; order SAR324; family JACQKK01; genus JACZVE01. Next base: position 177 of record JACZVE010000107.1, on the reverse strand, counting down.
CATCCATAGCGTCTGGGTGGGGGCGGACCGCATCGCGGCCAACGGGGACACGGCCAACAAGATCGGCACCTACGCCCTGGCCATCGCCGCGCGCCACCACAACGTTCCCTTCTTCGTCGTCGCGCCCACCCCCACGATCCACCTGCAGCTCGCCGACGGTGATGGCATTCCCATCCA
>JACZVE010000106.1 GCA_022572825.1 SAR324 cluster bacterium | reverse complement strand
ACAGGTCACCTTTCGCCGCCTGTGGGGCGCGCTGACCTGGCTGGACAAGATCAAGCTGGTTTCCCAACTGATGCTGACACTGCTGATGAACCCCAAGATCAGCGAGGAGGAGATCGAGGCGCTCAAGGAGAAGGACATGCTGGGCCAGGTGATGGAGAACTTCGCCCGCACCTTTCCCCGCGCCTACGCGCCGCTCATCGCGGAGCGCGACGTTTATCTGGCCGAGCAAATCCGCAGCGCGCCGGGCAGCGAGGTGGTGGCCGTCGTGGGGGCGGGCCACGTGGAGGGAATCCTCGCCCATCTGGATGCGCATCCGCGCCCGGTGGATCTGGCGCCCCTGCTGGCGATCCCCCCGCGGGGGCGCACCGGGCGCGCCATTCAGTGGGGCGTGCCACTGCTGGTGTTCGGGCTGATCGGCTACGGGTTTTTCACCGCCGACGCGAGCGTGAGCCTGGAGATGATCAAGATCTGGGTGCTCGCCAACGGCATTCTGGCGGCGCTGGGGGCGCTGCTGGCGTTCGGTCATCCGCTGACCGTGCTCACCGCCTTCGTGGCCGCGCCGCTGACCTCCCTCAATCCGATGATCGCCGCCGGCTGGGTGGCCGGACTTTGCGAGGCCGTGGTGCGTCGGCCGCGCGTGCGCGACTTCGAGAGCCTGTCCGAGGACATCGTCACGTTCAAGGGCTTTTGGCGCAATGGCATCACGCGCATCCTGCTGGTGGTGGCGCTGGCCAATCTGGGCTCGACCATCGGCACGTTGGTCGGTCTGCCCCTGATGACCCGCCTGCTGGGATAAGGCCATGAACATCATGGAGCTCTGCCTTTCGCCCGGACGGGGAGGCCTGGAGCTGTACATGGCGCGCACCGCAATAGCGCTGGCGAAATCCCACACCATACTACCGGTCATCGCGCGCGGGGAGAACCCGATTCACCCCTACCTGCACGACGGCGGCGTTGCCCCTGTGGGGATTTCCGTCCGGCTGCATGAGCTTCCACTTGCCGCCGCACCGCGCCTGGCGCGGCTCATCGACCGGGCGCGCATCGACGTCATTCACGCCCATTGGCGTGCCGACCTGCCCCTGGCCGCCATCGCCAAATGGCTGTCCCGCACCAGGCCGCGGCTTGTCTACACCTGCCAGATGAAGATTTCCCATGGAAAGAACGATCCCTACCACAACTTTGTCTACGGGCAGGTGGATGTGCTGCTCACCATCACCCGGCAGTTACAGGAGCAGGTCAGGCGACGGCTGCACCCGAGGTTCGGCGACCGTGTGCGCCTGCTGTATTACGGCACCGAGGCCGCTCCCGCCTTGTCCGAGGGCCGGCAGGCGGCCCTGCGGCAACAATTCGCAGTCGCGCCGGGGCAGTACGTTGTGGGTCTGTTCGGGCAGAAACACGAGGGCAAGGGCCAGCACCTGCTGCTCGGCGCGCTGGGCCGCCTGAAAGCGGACGGCGTCGACGTCAAGGGCCTCCTGGTCGGCCCGACGGTGGATCCCGCCTACCTGGCGCGGCTGAGGCGCCAGATCGACGAGCTGGATCTGGAAGCGGACATCGCGCTGATCGACTTCGTCGACAACCCGCAGGAACTGATGCAAATCTGCGATTGCGTGGTGCTGGCCACCTACCAGGAGACCTTCGGGCTGGTGCTCATCGAAGCCATGAGTGCGGGCACCGCCGTGATCGGCAGCGACGCCGGCGGCGTGCCGGAGATTATCGACGACGGCGAGAGCGGCCTGCTGTTCGAAACCCGCAACAGCGACAGCCTCTGCGACAAGTTGGCGGTGCTATACCGTCAGCGCGAGCTGCGCGAGCGGCTGGCCCGGGCCGGACAGAAAAAGGCCCGCGAGCAGTTCGGCGCGGAGCGGCATTATCGGGAACTGGAGGCGGTGTTGGAGGGCCAGGCTAGGGGCGGCATGCCGCAATGAACATTGCTGGCGCCGGCACGACCTGGTGGTTTGGGACAACCGCTGCACGCTCCATCGGAGCGCTTCTGGCGCGTTACCGGCCAGCGCCGCCATAGGGTGCGCACCACCGTGGCCGGCGATGGGCCGAAGGTGGGAGAGAGGACAGGTGGCGGGGGCGCCGCCCCACGTCTTGCGCGTCGGGGCGCCGCGTGTCATCAAGAAACGGTTGCATGAATACGCCGCGAGTGCGCCAGAATTACACGCAGCGCAAACATCCGCGCGGGTGCGAATCATGGCCGAACGATTGACCCTGGACATACTGACTCCGCAAAGGCGGGTGCTCTCGACGGAAACCCCCTGGGTGACCGTTCCCGGCTCGGAGGGCGAGCTGGGCATCCTGCCCGAGCACATTCCGCTGGTGACCACGGTCGATAGCGGCATCCTGGCCTACGAGCGGGAGGGCCAGCGTCGGAGGGCGGCGGTGCACTACGGCTATGCCCAGGTACAGGGCGACACGGTGACGGTGTTGGCGGAGATGGTGGAGCTGGCCGAGGAGGTTGACCTGGAGCGCGCCCGCAACGCCGCGCAGCGCGCCCGCGAGATGCTGCGCCAGCTCAGTGCCGAAAAGGAAGCGGAAAGCCAGCGGATGGACGTGTACGAGGCCAAGCTGAAGCGCGCGTTGGTGCGCCAGCAACTCGCCGAGTAGTCCCGCACCGGCGCGCGTCGGCGGCACGGCGCTCGGGCAGCGGCCGACCGCCGCCGCGGCCTGTTCCAGGCCACCGGCCACGGCGCCACCCCTCGGCGTGCGCGGCTTGACTTTCCCGCCCTGCTTTCCCATTGATTGAAATCATACGAGAATTCACGCCCGTGGGGGCATCCGGTCCACCGACGGCACGATCTACGAGAGGACGTATGGACGGCCTGATCATGGATTACCAGTTGACCATCGACAAGATGATCAAGCGGGCCAACCGGGTCTTTCCGGACAAGGAGATCGTCAGCGTGCTGCCCTCCGGCGCGAAGCATCGTTACACCTACAGCGATCTGTACCGGCGCACGGTGCGCCTCATGAACGTGCTGCGCGGGTTGGGCGTGGGACGGGGGCACCGCGTGGCCACCTTCATGTGGAACGACTACCGCCACCTGGAGTTGTATTTCGCCATCCCCTCCCTGGGAGCCGTGACGCACACCCTCAATATCCGTCTGTTCTCCGAGCAGCTCAGCTACATCGTCAATCACGCCGAGGACATGGTGATTTTCGCCGACGCCACGCTGCTGGGACCGCTGGAAGAGATCGCTCCGCAGCTCAAATCCGTGCGGCAGTACGTGGTGGTGAGCGAGGAGGGAAAAATGCCGGAGACCTCGCTTTCCCCCCTGGCGGATTACGAGACTCTGATGGCCGATGCGGAGGACGACGAGGACTTTCCCGAACTGAGCGAAACCGACGCCTGCGGGCTCTGCTACACCTCCGGCACCACCGGAAAGCCCAAGGGCGCCTTGTACAGCCACCGCGGAATTTACGTGCACACCCTCATGGCCGGGATGGTTGATATGCTCGGCATCGGAGAGCGGGACGTTTTGCTGCCGGTCGTGCCCATGTTCCACGCCAATGCCTGGAGCGCTCCGTTCATCTGCGCCATGGTGGGCGCCAAGCTGGTGTATGCCGGCCAGAATGTGCAGCCGGAAGCGCTGGTGCCCCTTATGCAGGAAGAAGGCGTTACCTTCGCCATGGGTGTGCCCACCATCTGGAGCGGAATGCTGCAGCACTTGCGCCAGACCGGCGGCAATCTGGGTCGGGTCAAGAAGTTGGTGGTCGGCGGCTCATCGGTACCGAGAGCCATGATCGAGGCCTTCAAGCGCGAGCACGGCATCGACATCATCCACGCCTGGGGCATGACCGAGATGTCTCCGCTGGGCTCGCTCAACCGCCTGCTCGGCAAGATGGAAGACTGGCCCGAAGACAGGCAGTTCGGCGCCCTTTCCCGCGTCGGCAAGCCAGCGCCCTGCGTGGAGATGAAGATCGTGGACGACGCCGGACGCGAGCTGCCTTGGGACGGCAGGTCCAGCGGCGAGTTGCTCGTGCGCGGACCCACCGTCATCCGCAGCTATTACAAGAATGCGGAGGCGGCGGATCAGTTCACCGACGACGGCTGGTTCCGCACCGGTGACGTGGTGACCATCGACGAGAACGCCCTGCTCCAGATCACCGACCGCACCAAGGATCTCATCAAGAGCGGCGGGGAATGGATTTCCAGCGTGGAAATGGAGAACGCCATCATGGCTTGTCCGGGTGTGATGGAGGCGGCGGTGGTCGCCCGGCCCGATGCGAAATGGGATGAACGACCCGTGGCTTTCGTTGTGCGGCAGCCCGATGCCGACCCTCCGCAGCCCGAGCAGATCATTGCGCACCTGAGGAACCACTTCGCCAAATGGCAACTGCCGGCGCCCGCGGATATTCGCTTCATCGAGCACATTCCCCGCACCAGTGTCGGTAAATTCGATAAGAAGGTGCTCCGTAGCCAGTTGGCCTAAGGCTCTGTTCGGAAAAGCTGGGACATCAGTGCCCGAAGGCATTGCTGGGCGACGCTGTGGCGCGCCGTATTTTTGTCAAACCTCATCCCCCCTGGAACGCTGCCCGCGTTTGTCCCCTCTTCTCCGCTGGGCAGAGAAGGGGGGCTTGGCCGGATGACCCTTGCATCCCCGCTCGAATCCCCAGAAGCAAGCGCCCCTCCCTGCCTGGTTGTCTGGACACGCAGGGGGAGGGGCAGCACCGCGGCAGCGGTGCGGGGTGGGGTTTTGGGAATAATCCACAGTGCCCTGTGGCGGTGCCCATCGTTTGCCCCGCGGACTTGTGTCGATTTTCCGAACAGAGCGTAGCGTGCCGGCGGGCGCATCCTGAGCCCGTCTCCGCCGGATAATTTCCTCGACAGGTTTACGGATTTTTCATAATTCGTATATTTTTAAGACATGCGCTAGAGTATAGACGCATGAATGAATCGTGTATAATCTGTTTCATCATGATCCATGAAAGGCACCACCCTCGTGCAAGCTCCACATCTTTCCGCCCAATTCTTCACGGATGAGGGAGCCATGGCCGACGCAGGCAAGACCACGCCGCCCAAAGATGTTGACGACGAGATTATGCGGGACATTGAGGCCCTGGTGCGCGACGGATATTCCGCCGATGAGGAGACCCAGGCTCAGGAGGTGCCGGTAGACCTCGAGGCGCTCGCGCGCGAGTTGGAGATGAGCGTCGACGAGCTGAAGGAGCTGCGCGACGCCAATCTGAGCTGAACGACCTGTCCGTTATCCCCCGATAGATCGCACCCTGCGTAGCCAGGCACGTTCCCGCATCATCCATTATCGCGGGCGTACCAGGGTGCGAGCCGCTCTGATATCCAGTTGCCTTCCAACAGAGTCAAGCAACCGCGTCCCTGAGGAGCGAGGCTCTGCCTCGTGTCCGGCCTGTCCTGAGCGGAGTCGAAGGGCGCGGAACTTGATTATCCAGTAAGTGCGAATTCGCATCAGTCCCGCAGATGCGGCTGCAGGAACGCCACCACGCGCTCCACGAACGCATCCTCGGCCTGGTTGTGGGGCGTATGCCCGCAGCCGGGAACGATCCAGCTTTGTGCCGAGGGGACGTGCAGTAGAATCGCGTCCACCTGGCCCTGGGTGCCGAACTCGTCCGCCTCCCCCTGAATGGCCAGCACGGGGCAGCGCACCGCGGGCAATCGCTCCCGAATACTCCAGCGCGCGTGGCTATCGCTCAGCCAGCGCTCGCTCCAGGCGCCCAGCAGCGCCTCTGCCCGCTCCCCGTGCAGCTTGCGCAGCCAGGTGGGTGTCTTCCCGGCCGCCTGCATCGCCACCAGAGCGCGGATGCCGGCCTGGGTTTCCGGCTCCACGAAGGCGTGCGCCGCCTCGGTCACCAGCGCACGCACACTTCGGCGGTACCGCGCCGCGAATAGCAGGGCGATGCTGCCGCCGTCGCTGTGGCCCACCAGGCAGGTGTGATCCGCGCCCACGTGATCCAGCAGCGCCCGCAGGGGTGCCACCTCGGCTTCCATGAAGCGGTGCGGAAAAGAGGGGCGGGCCTGGGATCGCCCGTAGCCGAAGCGGTCGTAAACGAGCGTGTTTGCCTCCAGCACCCGCGCGAGGCGCGCCGGCAGCCCCCGCCACGACCCGATGGCGCCCAGTCCGTCGTGCAGCAGCACCACCGTGGGGCGTCCGGGCCGATAGGGGCGTCCCCACTGATAGTGCAGGCGATAGGTTCCCGTGTCGAATTCAGGCATGGACTGCGAGGGGAAGCAGTTGGGCGAGCACGGTGCGAGGCCGCCCGCCCTGGCTGGGCGCCGAAACCGGGGCGGCGCGCCTCCCACATTCGCGACCGTATGGCACATACCGCCTGGCGTTCCGGGCAAGGGCGATCGGGCGATAGGGTTCTACTCGTCCGTCACGCACCCCTCCGAAGCGGACTTGACGGCCTTGATGTACTTGTACAGGGTGCCCTTGGTCGCCTTGTACGGTGGCGCAGTCCAGGCGGCCTTGCGGGCGGCCAGCTCCGCGTCGCCGAGGTCCACGGACAGGCTGTGGTTTGCGGCATCGATGGTGATCACGTCTCCGTTGCGGAGCAGCCCGATGGGCCCACCCTCCTGGGCTTCCGGGGTGACGTGTCCCACGATGAAGCCGTGGGAGCCCCCGGAGAAGCGCCCATCGGTGATCAGCGCCACGTCGGCACTCATTCCGGCGCCGACGATGGCCGAGGTGGGCGTCAGCATCTCCGGCATGCCGGGGCCGCCTTTGGGACCCTCGTAGCGGATGACGATCACGTCGCCCTTTTCGATCTGCTTGTTCTCCAGGGCCGTCAGCATGTCCTCCTCGCTGTCGAAGACACGCGCCTGGCCGGTGAAGCGCTCGCCCTCCTTGCCGGTAATCTTGGCCACGGCCCCGGTGGGGGCAAGGTTGCCTTTCAGGATGCGGATGTGGCCGCGGGGGTTGAGCGGCTTTTCCCAGGGGAAGACGATCTGCTGGCCCGGCTTCAGGTCCCCTACGCCGGCCAGATTTTCCGCCACGGTCTTGCCGGTGACGGTTTTGCAGTCGCCGTCGAGCACGCCTTGGCCCAGCAGTAACTTCATAACCGCCGGTGTGCCGCCCACCGCGTGCAGATCCTCCATCACGTACTCGCCGCTGGGCTTGAGATCGCCCAGGGAGGGAATGCGGTCACTGACCGCCTGAAAATCGTCGATGCTCAGCGGAACGTCCACCGAGCGGGCCATGGCGATCAGGTGCAGCACGGCGTTGGTGGAGCCGCCCAACGCCATCGTGAGGACCATGGCGTTTTCGAACGCGGCGCGGGTCATGATGTCGCGAGGCTTCAGATCCATCTCCAGCAGCGTGCGGATGGCGCGGCCGGTCTGCGCGGCTTCGTCCTCCTTTTCCCGGTACTCGGCGGGGTTGGAAGACGAGTAGGGCAGGGACATTCCCAGCGCCTCGATGGCGGTGGCCATCGTATTGGCTGTATACATGCCGCCGCAGGCCCCCGCGCCGGGGATGGCGTGGCGGATCACTTCGCGGCGCTGCTCCTCGTCGAGCGTGCCGGCCAGGAATTCACCATAGCTTTGAAAGGCGGAGACCACGTCCAGCTTCGCAAAGCGCTTGCTGCGGCCCGCGCGGATCGTGCCGCCATAGATCATCAGGGCCGGCCGGTTGAGGCGCCCCATGGCCATGATCACCCCGGGCATGTTCTTGTCGCAACCCGGCAGGGTGATCAGGGCGTCGTACCACTGGGCGCTCACCACCGTCTCGACGGAGTCGGCGATCAGGTCCCGCGACTGCAGGGAGTAGCTCATGCCGCGGGTGCCCATGGAGATGCCGTCGCTGACCCCGATCGTGTTGAAGCGGAATCCGACCAGACCGGCTTCGCGCACGCCCTCTTTCACCCGCGCCGCCAAGTCCAGCAGATGCATATTGCAGGGGTTTCCCTCGAACCACACACTGGCGATGCCCACCTGCGGCTTGTCCATGTCCGCCTCGGTCAGCCCGGTAGCGTACAGCATGGCCTGGGAGGCGCCTTGCGACTTGGGCTGGGTGATGCGGGCGCTGAATTTGTTGAGTTGCTCACTCATGTCGGTCTTCTCCTCTCTGTCTCCTCAGCTTACTGCCAGGAATGTAGCGCTCCTAGCCGGTTCTTGGCAGAAATGAGGCGCGGATGCAACGAGCGCGACGCCGCGCGCGCAGGTGCGGCTCGACCGGACGCCGCGGCCGCACCTGCGCAGGCCCCGCTTTTCCCTCGCCTAAAGCCGGAAGTCGGTCTATAATTTCAGCCACAAATCCCCCCGCCAAGGAGACCGCCATGCACTCGAGCCGGATACTCGCCGGGATGCTCCTCCTGCTGCTTGGCGCCAGCGTGCTGCACGCGCAGGTGCGGGCGGAGGACCCCGGTACGGTCGATGACCTGGTTACGGCCATCGTGGGGCTGAAAGCGGACATTCATCCGGCGGGGCGTACGGCAGCCATCCTGGGTACACACCGTGTGGGTACCGGTGTCGTAATCGGGCGCAAGGGCCTGATCCTGACTATCGGCTACCTGATCCTCGAGGCCGAACGCGTCACGGTGACCACTCACGATGGGCGAGAGTTGTCGGCCCGCGTGCTCGGATACGACGCAGACTCCGGGTTCGGTTTGCTGCTGACCTCCGCGCCCTTGAACCTCGCCCGCTTGCCCATGGGGGACTCCGCTCGTCTGAAGGTTCAGGATCCGGTGCTCGTGCTCGGCCGTGGAGGCGTCGAGGGGGTGAACTCGG
>JACZVE010000105.1 GCA_022572825.1 SAR324 cluster bacterium | reverse complement strand
ACCTGACCGGCGCCTGCGATTGCGGGGTGCAGTTTTCGGCTCGGGGGGCGCGGGTGCTGATGTTGCGCGATGCCAAGCCGCCGCAGCTTGTGCCACTGAACAATGGCGGCCGCTGGGACGTCACGGTGCTCAACACGGAGAGCCGTCACTGCGATCCGCGGGAGGCCGCCCAGAGGGTAGCCGACGACGTGGCTTGGCTCGCGCGCGTGGGGTGGCCGGTGCGCTACATGAAGATCGACTCCACCCTGCGGGGCAGCCCGGCAGCCGAGGTGGCGCCCCTGCTGGGCGAGCCGGGCGCCACGGTACGGGTGGCCCCGGCCTTTCCCCCGGCCGGCCGCACGGTGGAGGGCGGGACGTGGCTGGTGAACGGCATCCCCGTGCGCGAGACGGAGATTGGGCGCGACCGGCTCACGCCGGTACTGGAGAGCCATCTGCCCACCCTGTTCGCCGATGGCCTGCGCGAGCCCGTCGGGCAGATCGCGTTGCCGGAGATCGCCGCGGGTAAAGCGGTGTCGTAGAACCGCGGCGAAAAAGCGGCTGAATCCGCACCGCGGACGTCTCCGCAGCGGTTTTTAATGCGGCTGCGATAGGGGACGCATCAGGATATCGGCGATCTGCACGTTGCGCGGGGCGGAAAGCATGTACAGCACCGCATCGGCGACGTCCTCCGCCCGCAGGGGCGGGTATTCATAACCCGCGTAATTGCCGCCGGGGGCGGCCACGGTCTGGAACTCCGTTTCCACCATGCCCGGCGAGATCGTGCCCAGCTTGATGGGGCTGTTTTCCGCCACCAGTTCCTGACGCAGACCGTCGGCGATGGCCTTGAGCGCGTGCTTGCTGGCGGAGTAGAAGGTGCCGCCAATGCCGGGCGGAACACGGTGACCCGCCAGGGAGGAGATGTTGATGATGGCGGCGTCCTGCTTGCCTTGCATGTCCTTGAGGGCTTCGCGAATGCAGATCGTGGCCGCCCGGATGTTGACGTCCATCATGGACTGCAGATGGGTGAAGTCCACGGTTTCCAGCAGCTCGCGCCAGCCCAGGCCGGCGTTGTTGATCAGCACGTCGATGCCGCCCCACTGATTGCGCACGGTGCGGAACAAACTATCGATCGCGTCTGTCCGACGCAGATCGGCCGACACCGCCAACACCTCCACCCCGTGGGCTTCCAGCTCCGATTTCAGGGCCTCGAGGCGCTCCGCGCGGCGGGCGGTGAGCACCAGGCGCACGCCGATCCGGGCCAAGGCGCGGACAATGGCCAGCCCGATGCCGGAGGAGGCGCCGGTGACGAGCGCTGTCTTGCCTTTCCATCGTTCGATACCCTCGGTCATTGCACGCACCTCCTTTGCCGTCGGCCTGGTCGTCGTGGCGCCCCGTTTCGGTGGGACGGGTGAGGGTTGAGGATTCAACAAGGACAACACACACTCAAGCGCGAACGATACCGATGGCTTGCTGAACCGAGGGGAAAGGCACGACTCACACTATCAAGAATTCGGGGAAAGCAGGCGCGGGAGGCGGCGATTCGCCGCCGGCACCCGTGGCAGGTGAAGGCGCCGGTGGGCGACGAGCCTGTGCAATGCCACCCGGGCCCTATGCCGGCGAGGCGCGAGCAGTCCGCGAGGCGGCCGGATTGCACCGCCCAAAAGCGTCCGGGGGACGCATCAGTCGATGATCATTTTCAGCGGATTGATCGCGACGTCGTTGAAGCGGATCTCGTAATGCAGATGCGGACCGGTGCTGCGCCCGCTGGAGCCAACCGTTGCGATGGTGTCGCCCCGCTTGACCCGCTCGCCTTCCCGCACAAGGTTCGCCTTGTTGTGGCCATAGCGGGTGATCACCCCGTAGCCGTGATCCAGCACCAGCATATTGCCCAGGCTGGGGTCCACCCCGGAATAGGTCACGATCCCATCTGCGGGAGCCTTGATGGGTGTGCCCTTGGGCGCCACAATATCGATGGCGGGGTGCGTGCGGTGCGTGCCGGTGAAGGGATCGAGTCGCGGGCCATAGGTGGAGGAGAGAAAGCCCCGCACCGGCCAGCGGTAGGGCGAGCGCTCGATGAGGTCCTTCTTGTCCGCCAGGTGCGCCTTCAGATTATTGAAGCTCTCCTCCTGATAGCTGGCCAGCTTCTCCAGGCGTTCCAGGTCCTTATTGAGCACGGCAAGCAGATCGGCACCATCGAGATTGGCCTGCTTGAGGAGATCCTTGTCGCTGCCCTCGATGAAGCCACCGATCCCGTATACGGAGGGGCCGGGACGCTCCACCTGCAGATCGGTGATGAGCCGCAACTTGTAATCCAACTCGCGCAGCCGCTTAAATTGGTCTTTGAAGCTGTCGACCCGGTTGGAAACTTTCTGAATCGCAATCTGCTGGCGCAAGTACTCTGTGCGGAGCTGCTCATAGGCGGTCAACTCGCCGTGCAACTGCACCGAGCGGTAGATGGAAATGCCGCCGACCGTCACCATTATGGCCAGCGCAGCCACTATCCCGATCAGGACATGCTTGGAAATCTTAAATCGAAGGACCTGTGATGTCTTGGGCGGTATAATGACAAAGGTAAATTCTCTCTTCAGCAAGCTGACTCTCCTCCGGAAAAGCATAACTGCCTGAGATCGGGGCGCGTTTTCTCCCCAAAAGCAATAACGCTTTTTCCCAGGTTCTGGAACCTGTTTTTCGCTTAAAGACAAACCTACGCGACCGCGGCGTAGTGATCGATATTATTGTCAGATTCTTGCTTGCCCCCGACATTTCTGGATTCTGGATTACAGTAACCGACCTAAAATGTCGCGCAAATAATTAACACAGTTTTTGGCGGTTGCAAAGCATTCACGGCCACCTGGATCGCCGCCCCCCACGGATTCGCACCACCGCCTCAGGCCCCCGCCCGCGCAAGGACGGCAGGAGTCCTAGCGCGTTTCCTGAAATATCGGGCACGCTCTGCGCCGTGCCGCCATCCAAGCGGCAGTGGCGCCTTTTGCTCCAGCGCCGTCCAATCCGGATCGATGCCCGCCGCCTTTCCGCCCGCCCGGCGCCGCGCACGCGCGCGGCAAGCTAGAAGGCGTCCAGGCCCGTCAGCGCGCGTCCGATTATCAGGCTGTGAATCTCGTTGGTGCCCTCGTAGGTGTAGACGGATTCCAGGTTCAGCATGTGGCGGATAGGCGGATACTCCAGGGAGATGCCGTTGGCGCCATGAATGGCCCTGGCCATGCGGGCAATGCGCAGGGCCTGCCCGACGCTGTTTTTCTTGGCCATGCTGACCTGATAGTGTGTCAACCGGCCCTGATCCCTGAGCCGGGAGAAGTGCAGGTTCATCAGGTCGGCCTTGACCAGCTCGCTGGCCATATCCACCAGTTGATCCTGCACCAGTTGTTTGCTGGCGATGGGCACGCCAAACTGGATGCGCGATTTGCTGTATTCGATTGTGGAATGAAAGCAGGCCTTTGCCGCTCCCACCGCACCCCAGGCGATGCCCAGCCGGGCCTGATTGAGGCAAGCCAGCGGAGCGCCGAGCCCCTTGCTTTGCGCGAGCAGATTTTCTTCCGGCACCAGGCAGTCCGATAGCACGATTTCCCCGGTATGGGAGGCGCGCATGGACATCTTCATCTTGATCGCCGCCGTCTCGAACCCGGGCGTGCCGCGCTCCACTAGAAAGCCGCGAATGTCTTCCGGCTTGTCGCCGTCCAGCTTGGCCCAGACCACGGCCAGGTCCGCGATGGGGGCATTGGTTATCCAGGTCTTGGCGCCGTTCAACAGAAATCCGTCGCTGACGGTTCGCGCGGAGGCGCGCAGGGAGGCCGGGTCGGAGCCAGAGTCCGGCTCGGTAAGCCCAAAGCAGCCGATCGTCTGCGCAGCGGCCATGCGGGGCAGCCAGCGCTTCTTCTGCTCCTCGCTGCCGAAGCGATAGATGGCGTACATGGCGAGCGAACCTTGTACGGAAACGAAGCTGCGCAGGCCACTGTCGCCGTATTCCAGCTCCTGCAGCAGCAGGCCGTAAGCCACAGCGTTCACCCCGGCGCAGCCGTATCCGTGGATGTGGGCGCCCAGCCAGCCCATCTCCCCCAATTGGGGGATGATCTCGTCCGGAAAAGTCTGCATCTCAAAATGCACCGCGATTCCGGGAAGCACCCTATCGGCTACGAACTTCCGCGCCGTATCGCGGATCATGATCTCGTCGGGAGACAAAAGCGTCTCCAGCGCTGTGAGCGCCTCCAGAGAGCTGGTTTCCATTGGGCGTGATGATTATTCGTCCGGTTGGGAAGGATCCGGCCATACCGCCCCACGCTATGTTGGCGGCAAGCCGGCGCGATCGGCATCGCGAGCCGCCATCATCCGCGGAAGGCGGTGCCGAGAATGGCTTGAAATTGCTCTCAAGATAGCCCTATTATCCGCATATCTATGCGACATGCCATTGGGAGTCAATGATGCGCGGCCGCCTCCGCGGCGCCCCCGGCGGCGGCCATTGCTCGATGCGGGCACAGGTTCCACGGGGGGCAGGGCATGAGCGCTGAGGGTGCTCCGTCCCTGCTGCCGGCGAGAATCGCCGCGCGCCGCTGCCCTTGCCGAAGGGAGCGATCTTAATGCGAAACAGGATACGCGCCGCTTCGCCCGTGAACGGTCGGTAAAACCCAATGGCAGGCGGCGTTGCGCGGCGTTCGGTACGCGCCCGCTGCGTCTGACCATTCTCAGTCCATTCTCAGTAGGCGCTGGCAGCGGAGAGTTCATGACGGATCGTATTCCTATCACCAAGGCCGGCTTGGTAAAAATCAAGGAGGAGCTTCACCACCTGATGTCCGTGCAGCGCCCGGCGGTCCAGAAGGCCATCGCGGAGGCCAGGGAGCACGGGGATTTGCGGGAGAACGCCGAGTATCACGCCGCCAAGGAACGCCAATCGTTCATTGAAGGCCGCATCCAGGAAATCAACGCGAAATTTCCGAAATTTCAGGCCGTAGACCCGGCGCAGCAAACCACGGAATCAGTCGTGTTTGGTGCGACCGTCACGCTGGAAAACGTGGAATCCGGCGACGTTTTGACCTATCAGATCGTGGGACCGGACGAGGCGGACATCAAGCAAAACCGCATCTCCGTCCAGTCGCCCATCGCCAGGGCGCTTATCGGGCGGTCCGTGGGCGATGTGGTTGCGGTGACCATTCCTCGCGGCCAGATTGAGGTGGAAATCACGAACGTCGCTTATGCCTGATGCGCCCCGCCGCGGTGATCGCCGGAGTCGGCGCGGCTTTACGGTGCCGCAATGGGATCGCGCGGGATTCCGCGGGACATGGCTGGCGCCAGTGGTTCGGGTCGCAGGGAAAAAGAATTGACGCCCTCCTGGAAAACCCACATAATTGCGGCTCAATGCCGTTGGCATCAAGGTGACTGGCCATCGTGTGCCGATTGCCGTGGGAGCATTCCCGCGCCGCAGCGCATCGCGCAGGCAGCATAGAGGCGGTCCATGGCAGCATCCGCTGAAACTACGCTGATGCCCGATATTCCGGATGAGTTCTTGCAGTCGTATCTCTCGCAAAGGGAGATCGCTGTGGACACCGAACTGCAGGGCCTGCGCCTGGGGCGGGACCAGGTGTGCCTGGTGCAGTTGTGCGATCGGGACAAGCGGGTGTGCCTCGTGCGGCCCAGTCCCCCCAAGGCGCCTCCCAATCTGAAGAAGCTGCTGACCCATCCCAAGACCGTCAAAGTCTTCCATTATGCCTTGTCGGATGTGGCGTTTCTGAAGATGAGCCTGGGCATTGAGGTGCATCCTTACCGATGCACAAAGGTGATGAGCAAAATCGTACGCACCTATACCGAACTGCACAGCCTGAAGGAACTGGTGAAGGAGTCGGTGGGGGTGGACCTGGAAAAGAACTCGCAATCCTCCAATTGGCACAAGGCCAGCCTTAGTGCCGGCCAGCTCAAATATGCCGCCAACGATGTCCTGCATCTGCTGTCCGTTTTCGACCACCTGGTTGGAATGATCGAGGAACGGGGACGCCTGCCCACCGGCATCACCGCAATGGAATTGAACGAGCGCAGCCAGCAGGCATTGCCCATCATGGTCGAATTGATCCTCAACGGATACGGTGACCGCGATCAGGGATGGGAAACTTCCCTGTTCAACCATTGACCCGCGCGGATCACCGGCTGCCGTCGCTGCAATTTCGAACCCTGCGGTCCCGCCGATCTCCCGGAAACTTCGCATCAGCGGCACCACGATCAAGGCCGGCCGCGGCGCATTGCCCGCGCCGGCCCGGAGGCGCGTGCGACGCGGTGCGATCCGCGGTCATGCCGACTCAATACGAACTATGGACAGCGAGGTAGGAGGCGAGCATCGATGAGCGGCGGTTATCACGTGGCCGTCGTCGGGGCCACGGGAGCGGTGGGCCAGGAGATGTTGCAGGTACTGCAACGCAGGCGGTTTCCGGTGCGCCAACTGACGCTGCTGGCATCGGCCCGCAGCGCGGGCAAGCGCGTGCAGTTCGGAGAGACGGCGATCGACGTGAAGGAGTTGCGCGAAGACTCCTTCGACGGCGTCGAAATCGCCTTGTTCAGTGCGGGAGGGAGCCGCGCCAAAGCGTTTGCCGGGCACGCAGTGGCTGCCGGCGCGGTCGTGATCGACAATTCCAGCGCCTTCCGGATGGATCCGCGGGTGCCGCTGGTCGTGCCGGAGGTCAACGCGGAGGCGATGCGCGCTCACAACGGCATCATCGCCAATCCCAACTGCTCCACCATCGCCATGGTGGTGCCGCTGTTCCCGCTGCACCAGGCGTTCGGGGTGAAGCGTGTGCAGGTGGCCACCTACCAGGCAGCCAGCGGCGCCGGCGCAGCGGCGATGGAGGAACTGCTGGCCGGGACGCGTGCCCGGCTGGAAAGCCGGCCGTTTCAGCCGCAGATCTTCCCCTACCCTTACGCGTTCAACCTCTTCCCCCACGATAGTCCGCTGGGCGAGGATGGCTACTGCGAGGAGGAGGCCAAGATGGTGCGCGAGGCGCGCAAGATCATGGAGGACCCCGAAATTCGCATCAACGCCACCTGCGTGCGGGTGCCGGTGCTGCGCGCCCATTCCGAGGCGCTGAACATCGAGTTTTCGCGCGAGGTGACCCCGGAAGAAGCCTACCAGGTGTTGCGCGAGGCGCCCGGCGTGCAGATCTTCGAGGAGCGCGCGCAAAACCGCTGGGCGACCCCACTGGACGCCTCGGGTGTGGATTCCGTGCTGGTGGGACGCATCCGGCGCGACAGATCGCAGGCCAACACCCTGGACCTGTGGCTGGTCTGCGATCAATTGCTGAAAGGCGCCGCCCTCAACGCCGTCCAGATTGCCGAGCTGCTGTAGCTGGGCTGATTCGATATTATTTACGGACAAGTCCTTAATAGGCGTGCTTCGGCCACCAGTCCCCCCGTCCCTCCGGCAGCAGGTCGAAGAAATGCCACACGGGTGAAAGCAGGTCCATGCCGCGGTACTGGCCCTCTCCCTGGATCGCTCCGGTCGTGTAGATATGGCGGATGGTGCCGTCCCCCTGGCGGGTGAACAGACTCACGCCCGGGAGTTGCTCCTCGCCTTTTTCCATGCCGATATCCCCGGTGAAGGTGTTGTCGTGGCTGGAGAGCAAGCGCAGGTTGCGCCAGCCCCGCGCGCGGACATAATCGCGGAACTTGCCGATCTCCGCCCGCGCCACCACGGCGAAGTTGGTACGCTGGGTGAGGTGCTCGATCACGGCGTTGTATCCGTCCGCCCACATCGTGCACATGGGACAGCCCTGCTCCCAGTCCGGAGCGAACATGAAGTGCACCACCGTCAGTGTGTCCTTGCCTGGGGCGAACAGCTCGGACAGCCGGGTATCGAAAAATTGGGCCGGATCGTTTTCGCTCAGGTCCGGCGGGCCTTCGCGGAACACATAATCCCGCACGACAGGGCCGGCGGGCAGTTGCCGCCGCAGCTCCGCCACGCGTTCGCGCTGATCGCGCAATGCCATCTCCGCTTCCAGCAGCGCGTCGCGCTGTTTCCCATACTGGGGGCTTTCGCCCGGTACCGGATACGGGTGCATGGTCTCCTCCGATTGGATGTTCGATTCGACAGGAAGCCGCGGCGACCGTCGCCGTGGCCAATAATTAACCACATGGTTTAATATGATGCAAGGCCGAGTGGATGTCAACGGGCTGGTGAGGTGATCAGTGGGCCGGTTCGCGAAACCCTTCGCGGACCCGGTGAGGTTAGGCGTCCGCATCAGCCACCGCCGTGACGCATACCGCAAACTGGCTGGGCTGTGAGGGCCGTGCGTTGTTTGGTGAGCGCGGCAATGGTGAGTGAGGGCGCCCTGACCGTGTGCAAATAGGCGTTGCGGCAAATACCTTGCTGGCCCCTGCCGTGCGTTGATATATTTATACAGCCCCGTCACTAATACTTCTGTATCCAGCCTCGGAGCACCTCCCATGATCGAAACCCTGACCCTGTTTCTCAACGGCAAGCCGGAGCCATCGGCCGCGGCGGAGTATCTGGAGCTCGATGCCCCCGCGACCGGAGCAACCTACGCCCGCGTTCCCCTCTGCGATGCGAAGGAAGTAGATCGGGCCGTGGGCCTGGCGCTAGAGGCTTTCCCCAAGTGGCGCGACACGCCGGTGGTGGAGCGGGTGCGCGCGCTGTTCCGCTACCGTCAGATTCTGGAGGCCGAGGCCGACACCATCGCCGCGCTGATCACTCACGACCACGGCAAGGTGCTGGCCGACGACCGA
>JACZVE010000438.1 GCA_022572825.1 SAR324 cluster bacterium | reverse complement strand
CCCTCCCCGCACCGCTACGCGGCGCTTCCCCTCCCCGTACACGGAGAGGGGAGCTTTCCTCTGCCGTCCATCGGGCTCTCAGCGGTGTAAGTCCCCCTCTCTGCCCAGCGGAGTGGGGGAAGAAACGCGAGCCGGCGAGCGTTTCAGGGGGTGAGGTTCCAACGCAAAGCCGTCATTGGTTAATCTTTGAATGCATTTTGGTATGAAACGTTCAGCTTGGGAGAAACGGCGATGGCTAGGCCCCGATCGATTGTCAACGTGAACGACCTGGAGTGGACCGAAAAGAGCCACGGGGAGCGCTTCGGATATCAGCGCAAGGCTTTCACCCTGCCCGCCGGAGCGGAAAAGCTGGGCTGCAGCCTGTTTCGGGTGCCGCCGGGCAGGACCGCCTTTCCCAGGCACCGCCATCACGCCAACGAGGAGGCGATCTATATCCTCTCCGGGGAGGGCACGCTGCGGCTGGACGATGCGGAGCACGCGGTCGGGTTGGGGGACTATATCGTGCTCCCGGCCGAGGGGCCGGCCCATCAGCTCATCAACACGGGCACGCAAGTGCTGGAGTACCTGTGCCTTTCCACCATGATCACCCCGGAAGTGGTGGAGTATCCCGACTCGGGCAAGGTCGGCGCCTTCGCCGGCACCCCGCCGGGGGGCGACCCCGCCCACCGCACGATATACCGATTTTACAAACGCCAGGCGTCGGTCGATTATTACGAGGGGGAGTAATGCGACCGTGACCCGAACCATGACTTCAGACGAGACCACCCCATGCCTGACGAGCACAAATTCGGCTTCGACACGCTGACGCTGCACGCCGGTCAGCGGCCCGACCCCACCACCGGCGCGCGGGCCGTACCCATCTACCAGACCACCAGCTACGTGTTCGACGACACGGAGGATGCCGCGGCGCTGTTCGCCCTGCAAAAATTCGGCAACATCTACACGCGCATCATGAACCCCACCAACGCCGTGCTGGAGGAGCGCATCGCCACCCTCGAGGGGGGCGTCGGCGGCCTTGCGGTGGCCTCCGGGCAGTCCGCGCAGGTCATGTCCATCTTCTCCCTGGCCGAGTCGGGCGACGAGATCGTGGCGGCGGCAACCCTCTATGGCGGCACCTACACCCAGATGGACATCTCCTTCCGCAAGCTGGGCATCCAGACCACGTTCGTGGATCCGGAGGATCCGGAGAACTTCCGCAAGGCGATCACGCCCAAGACCCGGCTGCTCTACGGAGAGACCCTGGGCAATCCACGCATCAACGTGCTGGACATCGCGGCCGTGGCCGATATCGCGCGCGAGGCCGGCATCCCCCTGATCATCGACAACACCTTCGCCACGCCCTACCTGTGCCGGCCCATCGAATGGGGCGCGGACGTCATCGTCCACTCGGCCACCAAGTTCATCGGCGGCCACGGCACCTCCATCGGCGGGCTGATCGTGGACTCCGGCAAATTCCCCTGGGACAACGGCAAGTTCCCCGGCCTCACCGAGCCGTCGCCGGGCTATCACGGGATGCGCTACTACGAGACCTTCGGCGACTTTGCCTACATCATGAAGGTGCGCGTGGAGGCGCTGCGGGACATCGGCCCGGCCATGAGCCCCTTCAACGCCTTCCTGTTCCTGATGGGCCTGGAAACCCTGCACCTGCGCATGGAGCGGCACGTGAAGAACACGGAGATCGTCGCCAACTTCCTTCAGGATCATCCGCTGGTGCGCTGGGTGAACTATCCCACTCTCGCGGACAGCCCCTACAAGGCGCTGGCGGAAAAGTATCTGCCGGGGGGTGCAGGCGCCATCCTCACCTTCGGCGTCGACGGGGGCTACGAGGCCGGGAAGAAGTTCCTCAATTCCCTGCGCCTGTTTTCCCACCTGGCGAACGTGGGGGACGCCAAGAGCCTGGCCCTCCACCCCGGCTCGACGACCCATCAGCAACTCTCCGAGGAGGACATGGCCGCGGGCGGCATCACGCCCGATATGATCCGCCTCTCCGTCGGCCTGGAAGACAGCGAGGATCTGATCTGGGATCTCGAGCAGGCCCTCACGGCCAGTCAGCCGCTGAGGGTTGCCGTGCCGGCGGCCGATTGAGCGCCTGCCGAGGGGCAGCGGCAAGCCAGTTCCGCCGCGGACAATATCTCACCCCCCGTCCCCTCTCCCGCGGGAGTGGGGGAAGAAACGCGCGACTCGCAAGCGTTTCAGCGCGCGACTCGCAAGCGTTTCAACG
>JACZVE010000104.1 GCA_022572825.1 SAR324 cluster bacterium | reverse complement strand
CGGTAGACGAGGCCGACGGCCGCAGGCTGGAGCTCGAGCTCTGGACGGAAAACCAGGATGGAACGATGACGTCGGCCGGATGGGGCAGCGCCCGCGTGGAGGGGTAACGGCGCAACCCCTCCCCCACACCGCTTGCGCGGTGTCCCCCCTCCCCGTACACGTGGAGGGGAGCTTACTTATGACCGGAGTCGGCAGTTTTCCCTCCCTGCATGCGGGGAGGGAGGGAGCGGCGGCCGCGGAAGGGTGGGGTTTCGCCGAGATGAAAATTATGCTTTCAACCCTTGTAAATCAATCGCTCGAATGGGTTTTGTTAGGGGCTCTTTAGTAAGGCGATCCAGCGGGTGCATTTCCTCCGCAGTGTCGGACACTCCGCTCATGACACCTCTTCCCTGGCGTTCGCTTTTGCATCGTCGTAGCGCTCGTCGCCGATGACGCCCGCGGTCCGGAAGGCATCGATCGCCGCCTGGTCGTAGCCGAGCTCCCGCAGAATCTCCGCGGTGTGCTCCCCCAATCGGGGTGCGCCGCGCGGCGCGCCCGGCGGCGTTCCTTCGAACCGCGCCGGAGTCCGTGTCTGGCGAAGACGGCCGGCTACCGGATGATCGCTTTCGATGAGGATGCCGCTCGCCACCACCTGCGGGTGCTCGACCACCTGCCGGCGGGTCAATGCGGGCGCGCAGGGCACATCGTGCTCCGCAAGAATACCCAGCCACTCCTTCGCAGTCTTCTCACGCAGTGCGCTCTGAGTGAGCTCCAGCCGCTCGTCGACGTGCTCATCGCGAAGCGCGGGCGTCTTGAACCGCTCGTCCTCGAGCCATTCCGGATGGCCGACGGCGCGGCAGAGCCCCTCCCACTCCCTGTCGCCCTGGGCGGCGACGGTCATGTATCCGTCGCGAGTCTCGTAAATGAGGTCGATGAAGCTGGCGGCCCGCTGGGGCTCCACCTGGTTGTCCACGAAGGTCTGGCCGCCCATGTCCGAGGCCCAGAGAAAAGCCAGCACCGCATCGAGCATCGATAGCCGGACGTGCTGCCCCGCGCCGCCTCGCTCGCGTGCGAGCAGCGCAGCGGTAATGGCTTGCGACGCGGTCACCGCGGTCAGCTTGTCTGGCAGGATCGTGCGCACCAGGTTCGGGCGCCTGTCGTCCGCGCCGGCCTGAATGGTGGTCAGTCCCGACAGGGCCTGGACGATGGGATCGTACACGCGCTGCCGAGCGAGAGGCCCTTTCTCACCGAGACCGCTGATCGAAACATAAACGAGGCCGGGGTTGACTGCGCGGAGGGCGTCGTAGCCGATGCCCAGGCGCTCGACAACGCCCGGGCGAAAGTTTTGCACAAAGACATCGGCGCCAGAGACCAGCTTATTGAGGATTTCCCGACCCCCATCCGTCTTAAGGTTCAGCGTGATGGAGCGTTTGGAGCGGTTGATATTGAGAAAAGTGGAGGCCAGACCCCCGCTTTGATTTCGCAGTGCCCGGGTGAGATCCCCTGTTCCAGGGGATTCGACCTTGACGACGTCGGCCCCTTGGTCTCCCAGAATGTCGGTTGCCCACGGACCGGAAAGCACCGCCGACACGTCAATGATCTTGAAGCCGTCTAAGGGTCCAGGCATGGGTCGCTCCACGAGATCAGGCAAGATTATCCAAACAAGGTCATCATTGGTGGGGAGAATTGCAATCGCCCGCTCGAGCCCGCCAGCGGCATAGCTCGCCTATCGGATTACCACCGAAAACAGTCCCAGTATTGGACGGGCGGGCGAGGGGTTTAGCCCGTGTTGCGCATGCCGGCGGCAATCCCGTTGATCGTGACCAGCAAGGCGTTGAGGGTGGAAGGGTCCTCATCGCCGCTGCGCAATCTGCGCATCAGTTCGATCTGAAACAGATTCAGCGGATCCACGTAAGGGTTGCGGACCTGAATGGACCGTTTCAGCACGGCGTTTTCCTGCAAAAGTTCTTTGTGACCCGTAACGGCCAATACGGCTGCCTTCGTCTTCTCCATGCGCTCACAAAGGTCGCGCCCCAATGCCCGTAACGCCTCGGGCACCAACACCTCGTTGTATTGCCTGAAAATGTCCGGATCGGCCTTGGCCAACACCATTTCAATCAAATCCATGGTAGACCGAAAGAACGGCCAATCCCGATAAAGAACCGCCAACTCCTCCCCCTTGCCGTCAGCGATGGCTGAATGAAGGGCCTCTCCGACGCCGAGCCAGGCAGGCAGCATCAGGCGAACCTGAGTCCAGGCGAACATCCAGGGAATCGCTCTCAATGTTTCCAGCCCACCATCAGACTCCCGCTGGGAAGGCCGGCTACCCACGTTCAGCAAGGCAAACTCGGCCTCCGGGGTGACGGCCCGGAAATATTCCACGAATTTCGGTCCCTCCAGCACCTCACGGTAGGCAGCCATGGAACGGAGGGATAATTCTTCCATACGCTTCCGCCAGGAAGGCATTGGCGGTTTGCCGGGCTGCAACGTCGCTTCCAGGGTTGCCGTCAGATAAAGTTCCAGGGTTCGAATGGCGATGCCGGAGGTGCCGAATTTCGCCTGGATCATCTCACCCTGTTCGGTGACGCGAAGCCGTCCGTCCACCGAGCCGGGCGGTTGGGAAAGGATGGCCAAAAATGTGGGACCCCCGCCGCGTCCGATCGTGCCGCCTCGGCCATGAAACAATACGGGCCGTACGGAATTTTCCCGGCAGGCCGCCACCACGTCCTCCTGGGCCCGGTAAAGCTCCCAGGCCGAGGCCAGTCGGCCCGCCTCCTTGGCGGAGTCCGAATACCCGATCATGACTTCCTGGTATCCGCGAATGTGCTCCCGGTACCAGGGGATGGCCAGCAGCTTCCGCACCGTTTCCCCCGCCGATCGCAGAGCGGCGGTGGTTTCGAACAAGGGCACCACCCGGCTTGGGCGGTGAATTCCATGCTCCTGCTGCAGCAGCGCGACCACCAGGACGTCGGAAGGGGCCGAGGCCATGGCAATGACGTAGGCTCCCATCGATTCGGGGTGAATCCTGGCCACAGTGGCGAAGGTTTCCAGAACGGAGCGCACCGCGGGCGTGGCCTCAAACTCCCTGGGGATAAGGGGACGCCGGCTCTGTAATTCCCCAATCAGGAACTTCTGCCGCTCTAACTCGCTCCATTGCGCATAGGACCCCAGTCCCAGGTAGCGGGTTACCGCGTCCATGGCCTCGCTATGGCGTCCCGCTTCCTGCCGGATATCCAGCTTGACCATAGTCAGGCCAAAGCAGGCCAGCCGGCGCAACAGGTCCAACAGCCGTCCATTGGCCAGCACGCCCACCCCCGTGTCGTTCAGCGAACGATAACAAAGCAACAAGGGCTCCAGAATTTCTCGTGCTTCTTCGAACCCGCCGCTGGGGTGCGCCGCTTGATCGTTCAATTGGGCTTCGATTGCCTTTTTGGTGTCCATCAAGCGGCTTTCCACCTGACGCAGGAGGGCGCGGTAAGGTTCCGGCACGCTCCCCACCCGAGCCCTAAGTTCGGAATTGCAATCGGTCAGCGATAGTTCCCGGATCAAGGCATCGATTTCGCGCGAATAAAGGTCAGCGGCGATCCAGCGGGAGAGAAGACAGACCTCGAATGTGACCCTCGGCGTGACGTTGGGATTGCCATCCCTGTCGCCACCCATCCAGGAGCCGAATCGTACCGGAGAAGCTTCGAGGGGAAGTGCGTTGCCCGTGAACTCCTGCAAGGCGGTATCCACCTCTCTCAGGATTTGGGGGATGGCATCCCACAGGGTCTGCTCAAATATCAGCAGTCCGCTCCAGGCCTCCTCTCGAGGGGTTGGCCGTTTACGAAGGATTTCATCGGTGTGCCAATAGGCAGTGATTTCCCGAAACAAATCCTCGTCCAGCGCCTGTCGTTCCGCGGGCGTCATGTCCTGGCGGTCCCGCTGGTTCAGGACGTTGTCGATTGCGTGGTACTTCTGGAGGAGGGCGCGCCGCGTGATTTCGGTGGGGTGGGCGGTGAGCACCAACTCCACTTCCAGCCCGCACACGGAATCGTACAATTGCTCGGGAGACGTCCCCGCGGCAATCAGGCGTGCAAAGCTTTCCCGCACCGAACCCCGTTGGGGAGGCAGGTCCGGCTCCAGCCGATAGTGCCGTCTGCGACGCACCCGATGGTGCTGCTCGGCGATGTTGGCCAGATTGAGGAAATGGGAAAAGGCTCTGGCCAGATGGACGGATTCCGAACTGGGCAGGGCGGATAGACGGTGGGCCAGTTGGCCCATGTTTTTTCTGTCGCGGCTGCGCGCCTGTTTCGCCAACCGGCGCACTTCCTCCACCGCATCGAATAATCCTCTTTCCCCCTGCTCGCGCAGCACCTTCCCCAGAGCAGCACCCAATTCTCTTACGTCGCGACGAAGAGGGGCATGAGGATCTTCACTCATCTTTACTCCCAAGGATCGAATCCATCCGGGTTGACCTGCCCCCGGCTACTGTACCACCTCGTATGTTAACCTGCCGGGATCGCTTTCCCCAGCCGGGGCCATCCAAGGTGCCACGCCCCGGGGCGGAAGGCGGATGTCCCAAGGAGCCAGCTAACCCGGCCAGTTAAGGGATTGGGCCGCCCGCCCCTGAAGGCTGCCGAATATCGATTGTCACGGTTTTGCTTGCGAGCGGGTGAATTCAGCCTCATAAGGCCATGCTTACAATTTATCCCGGCGCGGACGGGCGCTATGCCGGTCGCAGGCGGAAATCGTACTCAACCACCCAGAACGGTGCCTGCAGGTTGTACTTCGCCGCCTCGTCGGCCGAATCGTTGCGCTTGAAGCCGACGGCGAGCGAATTGCGCACGCCAAACACGGCGTCCTCGTCGATGTACTGGTCGTCCTCTACGTAGAGTTGCGTCGCCATGGGACGATAGCCCTCTGCCGAGAGTTTGAAATGGATGTGCGCGGGCCGCCAGGCGTGCCGCCCCATGGACAGCAGCATGTCTCCGCCTGGGCCATCCTCGGGCACCTTGTAGGAAACCGGCTTGACCGTGGTGAAGCGGTACACGCCGTCCTTGTCGGAGAGCATGCGGCAGCGGAGGTTCCCTTCCCGCTGGTTGGGATCCATGTTCTCGTAGAGCCCATTGTGCGCGGTCTGCCAGATCTCGAGCATGGCGCCCTCGATGGGTTGGCCCTTTTGATCGCAGACATGGCCCATCACTACGCCCGGCTCACCCTCGTTGCTCTCGATGAGGTCTCCGCCGGGCTTCAGCATCTTGGCGCCTTCCACGAAGAACGGCCCGAGCGCGCTGGTTTCCGTGGCTCCGTCCGCCCCTCGGTCCGACAGCATGTCGGCCAGCGAGGACACGCCCAGCACGTCGGAGATGAGAATGAACTCGTTGCGCTGAGGTGAAGAGATCTGTCCGGCCCGGTAAAGGAAATCCATAGCCGTGAACCACTCCTGCGGGGTCAGTTCCACCTCCCGCGCGAAATCGTGCAGGTGGCGGATCATGGCGGTGAAGATGGTTTTCAATCGCGGACTTTGCGTGTGCTCGATGGTGTTGAGAACTTCCTCGGTGATGTTCGACTCATTCATGTTGCGCATGGTGTCCTCACGGTTCCGATGGTTCGTTCAGCGTCGGTCTTGCCCTAGACGAGGTACAGGCTCAACCGAGGGTACAGAATGATCGAGATCAGGACGAGCAGCATGATGACCGCGAACGGGAATGCACCGGAGAAGATATCGAACAGGGAGATCGATGGGTCGTCGATCGTACGCTTGATCACGAAGCGAGAGATGCCCAGCGGAGGCGTCAACAGGCCGATTCCGGCCCCTACTCATTGAACCACTACGGAGCTTCGCCGCGCGGCTTCATTCGCCTCTGCCGGGGCCGGCCAGCGGGCCACCACGGGAGGGCGACGGTCTCCGAGCTCGAGGCCGGCAAAAACAGTGTCGCACCCGTGCCTTCAGGCAACGTGAGGCATGATGTCCTCGGCGATGCGCTGCAGATTGTCCAGCTTTTCCGGCTCGCCGACGCCGGGGACATAGATAATGAACTCCCCCGCCCCCTGTTCCTGGTAGGCCAGCAGATCCTCGACGATTTGCCCGGGTGTGCCCGACATCGGGCGTCGGCGTTCTTCCGTGAAGTGCAGGTGGGTTTTCGGCGTGATCCGGATCGTCGCCGGATCCCGGCCCTGTTTCTCGTACAACGACTCCAGCACCTTGCGCTGCTCGCCCAGCTGCACCGGGTTCAGGTCTACCGGCGGCGTGAGCACGATCGGGTGCCATACCGCACCGAATTCGGCCACACGGCGCAGGGCCCTGCGGGTATTGCCCCCGATCCAGATGGGGATACCCCCGGCCTGTGCGGGCTTGGGAGCCGCGATCAGGTTGTCGTAGCGGAAATATTGCCCCTGGAATGCGGGGGTTTCCTCACGCCACAAATTCTCGAAGATGCGCAGATACTCGTCGGTGCGGGGGCCGCGCTCGGCAAACTGGGCGCCCAGGCCCAGCGCCTCGAACTCCTCGCGCCACCATCCCGTGCCCGCCCCCAGGAACAGCCGCCCGCCGCTGAGGGAGTCCACCGTGGCAAACCATTTCGCCGTCACCAGGGGATTGCGGTAGGGGAGAATGAGCACACTGGGGCCGATTCTGATGCGTTCGGTCTTGCCGGCCACGAACCCGATCAGACCCAGGGTGTCATTCCACGGAGTCCAGGCGTCGAAGTCTATTTCCCCGCTTGCGCTGTAGGGATACTGTGTGGTCTGCCGCCGCACCAGCACGACGTGGTCGCTGACGGCCAGCGACGAGAAGCCCATGCGGTCGGCGGCGACGGCGAAGCGAATCATGTTTTCCGGGGTGGCGCCCGGCCCGCGGTTGTCCAGATTGAGCCCGATTTTCATAGCCCCTCGCTTCCTGTCGTGAATACCGTCGTGGTGCCTGCCGCCGTGTCCTCGTCAAGGGGCCCTCCACCAATTCCAGCATCCAGCACAGAACCCGGATCCACTTAAAGGAAGCAGGTCACGGATCCCAATCCCCCTCGTTGGACTCCGCAGCCTTGATCATTCCGCGGGCGATCAACGTCTGCTGAATTTGGGAGGTGCCTTCGAAGATACGGAACACGCGCACATCCCGATATAGCCGCTCCACGTCTGAGGTGGCCATGTATCCTGCCCCGCCGTGAATCTGTACCGCTCGATCCGCCACGCGGCACACCATCTCCGAGGCGAAATACTTGCAGCAGGCGATGTCGGTGATCACATCTTCCCTCTCATCCCAGCGCCTGGCGGTTTCCAGCACCATGGCCTGCGCGGCGAAGGTTTCCGTACGGCAGTCGGCCAACATGTGTTGGATCGCCTGGAAGTTCACGATAGGCTGCTCGAACTGCACGCGCTGCTGGGCATACGTCAGCGCCTCCTCGGTGAGCCGGATCGCCTGGCCCACGCAGGTGGCGGCCACATGAAGCCGCGCGTGATTGATGCCCCCCATGGCCGTCTTGAATCCATTGCCCTCCTTCCCACCCACCAGAGCCGAAACAGGAACGCGGCAGTCGTTGAACAACAGCTCGGCGGTGTGGGCGCCGCTCTGGCCCATTTTCTTGTCGATTGGCCCGATGGAGAGCCCGGGCGCGTCCGCTTCGACGATGAAAGCCGAGATGCCCCCCGACCCGGCGATCTGGGGGTCGGTACGTGCCATGACGATGAAGACATCGGCCTCCGGGGCGTTCGTGATGTAGCGTTTGATTCCGTTGAGCACGTAATGGTCGCCGTGGCGTTTCGCGGTCGTGCGGAGCGACCCCGCGTCGGAGCCAGCCTCAGGCTCGGTGAGGCCGAAAGCCGCGGTGATCTCCCCGCTGGCCATTTTGGGAAGATAGCGTTGACGCTGCTCTTCAGTGCCAAAATGGAGAATCGGTTGAGAACCCAGCCCGATGGTGGTGGAGAGCCGGGAGCGGTAGACGCAAGATGCCTGCGTCAACTCCATGTGCGCCCGCACCTGCTGCTCCATGGAAAGCCCCAGCCCACCGTATTCTTTGGGCAGGGAGGTGGCAAAAAGCTGCATTTCGCACATCTGCCGCAGGATTTCCGGCGGCACTGCGTCTTCGCTTTCAAGGCGGCGCTCGTTGGGCCGGAGCGTTTCACGCACGAAGCGGCGAAGGCTTGTCAGAAACTCGTCGAAATCATCTTCGGGAACGGCTGTGGTCATGGGGACGCTCTTCTTATGGCTTCTTATTGGTAAGGCCGGAGCTGTACGGCGGGTCTGTCAAGGATGGGAGGGTCCGTGGGCGCAGGTAACCCGCTCCCAGTTGTTGTACCACTTCGCAAGTCAGCCCGGCAGGTTCATTACCGCGCGCCGGGACCCTCCATGGGATCTTTGCCACTGGAGTTGCAGGAGTGTATCGCGGAGAGCCGTGTAGCCGGCCGAACAAGGATTCGGGGAGCTAAGCGCGAGCACGCCAAGGCCGATCCATACCGAATAATAAGCCCTCGCTCCTGGCTGCAAAACGATCCAGCCTCATTCTGCGAGCGCACCCGCGAGGCGCGACGTGAAGGGCGGGCGGACGAGGGCACGCGGGTACACCTCCCGAGAGCGCGCCGATTTATCCCGGGAAGATCTGAGCTTGAACAGGGGGCAGAAGTGGCAGTTGAACGGACAGAAGGGAATATGTACGTGAATCTGTTTGCCGTCCGGGGGCCTCCGGCACAGTTGCGGCTCGCCCTTGAGCCACGCGGTCCCTGATCGATGGGGCCAACGCCCCGGGCCCTGGAATCCGATTTCAGGCGCGGTCTGGA
>JACZVE010000103.1 GCA_022572825.1 SAR324 cluster bacterium | reverse complement strand
GGCACCGGGCTGACCAACGATCTGAAGAACATCGAGATCATCCGGCGCGAGGTGGGGATGGTGTTTCAGCAGTTCAATCTGTTTCCCCATCTCACCGTGAGGAACAACATCATGCTCGCGCCGATCTGGGTGCGCAAAATGCCCAAGGACGAGGCCATGCAGATCGTGACGGATCTGCTGGTCCGCGTCGGCATCCCCGAACAGGCGGACAAATACCCCGGCCAGCTCTCCGGAGGGCAGCAGCAGCGGGTTGCGATCGCGCGGGCGCTGGCCATGCAGCCCAAGATCATGCTCTTCGACGAGCCCACCTCCGCCCTGGATCCGGAGATGATCAAGGAGGTGCTGGACGTGATGCGCGAGCTGGCGCACGGGGGCATGACGATGATCGTGGTGAGTCATGAGATGGGGTTCGCCCGCGAGGTGGCGGACCAGATGATCTTCATGGATGAGGGCCAGATCGTCGAAGAGGCGCCCCCTGCGAAGTTCTTTGCCAACCCCAAGGAAGACCGCACCAAGCAGTTCCTGAGCCAGATCCTCCATCATTGAGCCGCGCGGGCGGTGGCAGGGCGCCTCAATGCGGCGTGCTCCCGACCCGGGAATCCGCGGATGGCCCGCTTCCTTGACGGAGGCGTGTGCCTCCTCGCCGCTCAATAGGGCACGGCGACGCGCCCCACCCGCTCGCGGGCGATGATCAGCTTCATGATCTGCGCGGTGCCGTCCCCGATCTCCAGCCCCATCACGTCCCGCAGGCGCTGCTGGTGGGGCGTTTCCTTGCCGAAGCCCCCGTGACCGTGCAGCAGCAGGCAGGAGTGAATCACCTCGAAGGCGGTCTTGGGTACCCACCACTTGCACATGGCCGCCTCGGCGGTGTGCGGCTTGCCGTGATCTTTCAGCCACAGGGTCTTGTAGCAGAGCAGCCGCGCGGCTTCCAGCAGGGTCTCGGCCTCGGCAAGCGGAAATGAGACGCCTTCGAACTTGGCCAGGTGCGCGCCGAACGCCTTGCGCTCGGTGACGTAGGACCAGGTCTCCTCCAGGGATACGGCAGCGGCACCCAGACATTGCAGCGCGATCAGGGCGCGGCTGAAGTCGAACCCCTGCATGACCTGGGTGAAGCCCCGGCCCTCCTCGCCCAAACGATACGCGCCGGGCACCTTGACATCGTCGAAGAACAGCGAGCCGCGGCCCACCACGGCCGAGCCGACGTCCTCGAAGCGCGTGCGATGAATTCCGGGCGAATCCAGGGGCACGAAGAACGCGCTGACCCCGTGGGCGCCCTCATCCTCGCCGCCGGTGCGGGCAAAAGTGATCGCGGCATCGGCCTGATGGGCGAAGGAGATGGAAGTCTTCTCGCCATTGAGCAGATAATCCTCGCCGTTGCGGCGGGCCTTGAGCTTGATATGGGCCGCGTCGGAGCCCGTCTCCGGTTCCGTCAGCGCGAGCGCCAGCAACACCTCCCCACGGCAGAGCCTGGGCACCCATTCCGCGGCGAGCTCCGGGCGTGCATGCCGCGCCAGGATCTGTCCATTGAGCGCGGCCAGCAACTGCACGTAGCAGACGTTGAAATCTCCGCGGGCGATCTCCTCGGTCACCAGCCCCATGGTGATGCAGTCCAGTCCCAGCCCTCCCAGCGCTTCGGGCAGCACCGGGGCGATCAGCCCCAGCGACCCCATCTCCCGCACCAGCGAGCGCTCCAGGGCGTCGGTCCTCTCGCGCCGCTGGTAGTCCGGGGCCAGCCGCTTTTCGGCAAAGGCGCGCGCGGTTTCGCGGAATCGCTCCTGATCTGGCGTGAACGAAAAGTCCATGAGGTCGGCTCCTGTCGAGACGGGATGGGGCGGTGGGCCGGCTCATTTTCGCGCAACGGCGGATTATTGCAAGCGCGCGAGAGGGGCGTGCGCTACCAGGGCGTCCGGCGGAAGCGGGAAAAGTCCGGCTCGCGTTTCGCCTTCCAGGCTTCGCGGCCCTCCTTGCCTTCCTCGCTGCCGTAAAACAGGTGCGTGGCACCGTGGGCGATGGCCTGCAGGCCGTAGACGTGGTCCGTATCGGCGTTGAAGGAGGCCTTCAGGAATCGCAGCGCGGTGGGACTCCTGGACAGGATCTTCCGGCACCAGTCGTCCGTTTCGGCGGCGAGCTGGGCTTGGGGCACGACCTTGTTGACGAGCCCCATCTGCAGCGCCTCCTGGGCGCTGTAGAACTCGCACAGGAACCAGATTTCGCGCGCTTTCTTTTCCCCGACGATGCGCGCCAGCAGAATCGTGCCGAAGCCGGCGTCGAAGCTGCCCACGCGCGGTCCGGTCTGGCCGAACTGGGCGCGATCGGAGGCGATGGTGAGATCGCACAGCAGGTGCAGCACGTGGCCGCCCCCCACGCACCAGCCGTCCACCGCGGCGATGACGGGCTTGGGCACCTCGCGAATCATGCGGTGCAGGTGCCGCACCTGCAGCCGGGGCACCTGGCCGCGGTGATCCACGTAGCCCTCGTCTCCGCGAATTTTCTGGTCACCGCCGGTGCAGAAATTGCCGTCGGCGCCCGTGAGGACAATCACGCCGACGGTCTCGTCATACCAGGCGTCTTCGAACGCGCGCAGCATCTCGTCGATCGTCAGCGGGCGGAATGCGTTATACACCTGGGGCCGGTTGAGGGTGACCGTGGCGATGCCATCCTCCTTGCTGAACAGAATATCCTCGTATTCCCCTTGAGCCATGGGCGGTTCTCCGCAGGAAATGTGGCGAATGGATGGGCTCGCTGCATGCAACAGCGACGGGTAGCGTATCAGTCCGGATCAGGGTGGATGAAAACGGCTTGCGTAGGGTCCTCAATCAACCCGGTATCTGCGACCGCTCTCACTGCGACGGCCACGTTCAACCCGCCAGCCCCTTGATTATACCGTTGACGAACGGAAGCATACCCTGCGCGCCGGAGTGGGAGTCCTTCAGGTGAACGGTCGTCGAACTGCTGGCTTGCACCACCCCCCATCGTTATTGTGTTTTATGTGTAGTTCATCTATGAAATACTTGGCAATTAATGGTCAGAAGGGGGATATCTGATATCACATCAGAGAGATGAATGGCCATGAAATCTATTCTGACGGTCACCGTCAACGTGGAAGTGATACTCGATGAACAAGAGGGGGTATTTCTGGCGGATTGCCCGTTTCTCAACATCGTAAGCCAAGGCAAGAGCGAAGACGAGGCAATCAAAAGATTCAAAGAGGAAATGCAGTTCCTCTTTGAGACATGCGATAACGCCCGGGCTCTTGAGGCGCTGCTCGACCATCGTACGTCTCTACGGAGAGGGGAAATGTCTGCCGGTGAGTATGTCGCCTTGAAACGCCGTCGCGTCCCCGCTGAAATTCCGGCTGAGCTGCTCTCACGGTTTATCGATGCAGCGGCCTCATTCCATTGATCCTTGCGTTTTCCTAGAAGTGATTCACTTGGCTGGCTGCGATCTGGGGCCAGCCGGTGAGACCATGCGGTCCGTCTACAATCCTGAGGAACCCGGCTACTGGATCGTCGTCTACATGGGAGAGGTAATGCACACTCGCACCATTGAAGCTCATCTCCGCAACCTGAACATCTCCGAAGAGCGGTTTCTCAAGTGGTTTGACCACTATGCGAACCGGGACATTCCCCAATAAAGGCCGCTTCCATCTGCGGTACCGCGCTATGCCCGCAATGATGCGCGATTGATCAATTTCCAACACTGAATTTGGGAAAACTCTTCCAAACCCACTTCTTGATCGAACCGTCGTTTGCGGTATTATAAAAGGTTGGCGCGTGCCGGCAGGCCCTGGCCGCGGCCGGCGCGCTGCCTGACGGCGATGAATCCGGCCCTGCCGACTGATTGCGGACATAGCCCGGCCGCGGATCCGCCACCCAATGGCGCTGCCCATGGCCGAGCGACAGCAGCGACCGGAGGGGCCAGCCACCGCTGGCGCGTGCGAATACCCTGCGGAATAACGTTTCGCGTCTCCCGATAGCTTATGTTTTCCATGTCCGGGAATGGCAAGTTCGCCTCCGGTTTTGACAACCCGCCGCACCCGCCGTGCGGCCATTATGGGCGGCTAGTACGGGCGGCCAGTCCCGGCGCTCCGCTCGTTGACTGATCGATGCTGAATCCATCCGCTGCCCCACCCGGCGAAAAATCCGAGCAGGCGGCGCTCTCCGTGCTGATCGGGTGTGCCCTGCGCGATGCCCGCGCTGCCGGGGGCGATGTGCTGCTCTGTTATGGCTTCCCATTGGATGTGCCGGATGCGCTGGCGTTGGCGGAACACATGGCCGACGGCCCGTCCTTCCGCTTTTATTGGGAGCAGCCCAGCGCCGGATTCTCCCTGGCCGCCGGGGGAGTGGCACGGCGCTTCGAAGCGGGT
Organism: SAR324 cluster bacterium; assembly: GCA_022572825.1. Taxonomy (GTDB): domain Bacteria; phylum SAR324; class SAR324; order SAR324; family JACQKK01; genus JACZVE01. The sequence continues at coordinate 4,385 of JACZVE010000103.1, read as the reverse complement.
GGGGCCAACCGCTTTGCCGACATCGCGGCGCAGGTGGAAGGGGCCTTGGCGGCCGCCGTCGGCGGCGACGCGGGCGGAGGTGAAAGTTCGGGCCCCTACCTGCTGGGCGGATTTTCCTTCTTCGAAGAGCTGGATGACGACCGCTGGGCTGGATACGGGGCGGCGCAATTGGTCGTGCCTGCTTGGGTCGTGCTGCGTTCGGGGGATGGCTGCCAGGCCGTCGTCACGACGCCGGTCGCGCCGGAGGACTCCGCGAGAGCGGTGGAGCAGCGCGTGGTGTCTCTCGCCAGCCGCCTGCGCGCGGTGAGGGGCACTCCAGGGAGCCGCTCCGCTTTGGGTGCGCGCAACCGAGCCTTCCGGCGGGAGGAGGGGAATGGCGAGCGGCGCCGCTGGCTGGAGATGGTGCGAGCCGCCCGCGAACGCATCCGCGAAGGCCGCCTGGCCAAAGTGGTGCTGGCCCGTACCCTGGACCTGCTCTGCGAGGAGGCGCCCTCAACCTATGCCATGCTGCACGCGCTCCGCGCCGCCTATCCGGATTGCTACAGCTTCCTGATCGCATCCGGGCGGGGGCCGGAATTCCTGGGCGCCTCGCCGGAGCTGCTGGCGCGCTTCAACAACGGCACCGTCGATCTCGCCGCGGTGGCGGGTACGATGCCCCGTGGGCGGCAACCGGAGGCCGACGAGGCGTACGCGCGTCACCTGATGGACAGCCGCAAGGAGCGCGAGGAGCACCAGATCGTCGTCGACGGCATCGTGCGGGCAGTGTCGGAACTGGGTGCACTGAATTTTCCGGCAACCCCGCAGGTGCTGAAGCTAAGCAACGCGCAGCATCTCTGTACGCCGATCACGCTCAAGCTGAGCCGGCCGGTGCCCATGCTGACCCTGCTGGAACGCGTGCATCCCACCGCGGCCGTCGGCGGGCATCCGCGCGAGGAGGCCCTGCGCCTGATCCGGGAATGCGAACGCTTCGAACGGGGCTGGTACGCCGCTCCGATCGGCTGGATGAATGCCCGCGGGCAAGGCGAATTTGCCGTCGCCCTGCGCGCCGGGGCCCTGGAGGGCAGGCGCCTGCGGCTGTTCGCCGGATGTGGCATCGTGGCCGATTCCGACCCGGAGCGCGAGTACGAGGAGACGCAGATCAAGTTTCAGCCGCTGCTGGCCGCCCTGGCCGCCGAGTAGATCCCCAACCTCCTGCAAGCCTGCCCCACGATGAGCCGCTGGAACGAGCGAGCCAACCGCAACACGCTGTGGTCCTCGGTGTTTGTGGAGGAGTTGCGCCGAGGGGGAGTGGAGTGTGTCTGCATTTCCCCGGGCTCCCGCTCCACGCCCCTGACCATGGCGTTCGCCATGAACGCGGGCATCGAGGCGTTCACCATCATTGATGAGCGCAGCGCCGCGTTTTTCGCTCTGGGCCTGGCAAAAGCTTCCGGCCGCCCCGTGGCGCTGGTGTGTACCTCCGGCACGGCCGCAGTGAATTTTCATCCCGCCGTGGTGGAGGCACATCAAAGCGAGGTGCCCCTGATCGTGCTCACGGCGGACCGGCCACCCCTGCTCCGCGATGTGGGCGCCGCGCAGACCATCGATCAGCTCAAGCTGTACGGCGGCGCCGTGCGCTGGTTCCACGAGGTGGGAGAGCCGGTGATGCGCGAGGTGGACCTGCGCCATCTGCGCGGTCTGGCGGCGCGGGCGATATTTACCAGCTGCCGCGCCCCGGCGGGGGCCGTACACCTCAACTTTCCCTTCCGCAAGCCGCTGGAAGCGCAGGTCGTCGCCGACGACATTCCCGCCGATCTGGTCGAGCGGTATCCGCTGGCCGTGCGCGGCCGGGAGTCAGCACCCTTCAGCCAGGCCACGGCGGCCGCGCCCGCCGCCGCGCCAGGGGTCCTGCAACGCCTGGCGGAGCGGATTCGCGCCACGCCAAGGGGATTGATCCTCTGCGGTCCCATGACCTTCCCGCCCACGGTGGACGGCAATGGACGCCGGGCCGAGGAGGAGTGGCCGGAGGCCCTGGCCGGCCTCGCGCGGCGCACGGGCTATCCGGTGCTGGCCGAGCCGCCGGCCGGCGTGGTCTGCGGAAGTCACGATACCTCCCACATCGTGGCCCACGGGGAAGCCATTCTGCGCACCCGGGCCTTCCGGGAGAAGCTGTCGCCGCAGTTGGTGCTGCGGTTCGGAGCCATGCCCACCAATAAGCACGCGGAGGTGCTGCTTGACGAGCATGTGGCCTGTCCCCTCGTGCTGGTCAACGACGGCGGCGCCTGGCTGGAGCCTACCCATCATCCGACCGAACTGATTTGCGCGGAACCGGCCCGGTTTTGCAGCGATCTGGCCGAAATGCTCAAAGCGCACCGTCCGGCCGGGGCATGGCTCGCGGCCTTCCAACAGGCGGAGCGGATTGCCGCGGGCACGCTGGAGGAGCTCTACGGGCAGCCGGCGCCGCGGGGTCTGGCAGGTGAATGGTTCGAAGGGCGGGTTTTCAGCGAGCTGGCCCACCTGCTTCCCGATGGCGCCGTCCAGTTCACGGCGAGCAGCATGCCGGTGCGGGATTTGGCGGCCTTCACGCCGGTCACTGCCCGCCGCGTCCGGCATCTGGTCAACCGCGGGGCCAACGGCATTGACGGCACGCTTTCCACGGCCTTGGGCGCCGCCGCCGCGGCCGCCAGGGCCGCCGCACAATCCGCGCGTGTCGCGCCCGCGGTGCTGGTGACGGGCGACCTGGCCTTTTATCATGACGCAGGCGGCCTGCTGGCTGCGCGGCAGTATGCGTTGCCGCTCACCATCGTTCTCATCAACAACGATGGCGGCGGCATATTCGAAATGCTGCCCATCGCCGAGTACGGGGAGGCCTACGAGACTCACTTCGCCACGCCTCACGGGATCGATTTCGCCGCCTTGTGCGCGGCGTACGGCGTGCCGCATGTCCGCCCCGGCGATTGGGGAGAGTTCCGCGCCGCCGTGCGAGACGGGCTGGCCGCCCAGGGGCCGCGGGTGATCGAAGTACGCACCGAGCGGCGCCTCAACCGCGATCAGCACCGCCGCGTCTGGGACGCCGTTGCGGCGCGGCTGGAAGCTGCCTTTCCCGGCGGGGGGGGGATCGCCATTGAGGGATGATTGACCGCTGCGGTGAGGTTGCCGTCCGGCGCACCGGCGCGCTTATACGATGGCAGGCGCTCCACAGGCCTTTCGATGCTGGATGGCAGGGATAAGTGGGAGAGATGGGAAAGATACGACTAAACATCGATGCGGATCCGTCGTTGCACAGTGAACGGCCCGTTCTCGTTTTCCTGCACGGATTCACCCAGGATCTCGCTGCCTGGGATGGCGTACGGGACGGGCTGCGCCGCATCGGCCCGACGGTGGCCGTGGACCTGATCGGACACGGCGCATCGCCCAAACCCGAAGCACTGGCATCCTATCGCATGGAGGGGTGTTTGGAGCAGGTGGCCGATGTGCTTGCGCGCCTGCGCGTACCGCGAGCATGGTGGGTGGGTTATTCCATGGGCGGCCGGGTCGCGCTGCAACTGGCCGTGAACCGGCCGGAGCTGGTGGAGGGTCTCGTCTTGATCTCCACCACGGCGGGCTTTGCCGAGATCGAAGTCCGCGCGGCGCGGATCAGCGCGGACGACGCGCTCGCGGCCCGCATCCCGGCCTGGGGCGTTGAGGCCTTCGTGGATTACTGGCTGAGCCTGCCGTTGTTCGAAGGCGTCAAACGGTTGCCCGAGGCACAGCAACAGGCAATGCGGAGTCAACGCCTGCAAAACTCCACGACGGCCCTCGCCAATTCCCTGCGAGGCATGGGGGCAGGCGCGATGATGCCCCTGTGGGCGAATCTGCGCGACGTCGCCGTACCCGCCCTGATTTTGGCCGGGGAGCTGGACGAGCGGTTCGTGGCGCTGGCCCGCAGCCTTGCGGCGGCAATGCCGCAAGGGAATTTGTCGATCATTCCCGACGTCGGTCACGCCGCCCACCTCGAGGCGCCGGGGCGATTCCTCAACGCGGTGATAGGATTCTTCAACCGGCTGGAGGCAGCGTGATCGGGCCCATCGCGCATGCGGCGAGGGGAAATCTCGCGGCTTGGCGTTCACTTTAGCTCACTTCAAATGCGATGCAACCGCCGATGCACGCCGGTTAGACCGCAACACGGAAAAGATATTTGGATGTCCTCACCGGTTGGCGGGCTTTCCCGTCAAATGCTCGCTTTCCGTTGAACTGAACGCCACGAGATCGCCCGACGACCGTCGGCTGCTCCATCGGCTCGATCCTGTCAAAGCCGCCTCGTGTCGTGAATCAGAAATTCATGCAAAATAGGGTGCGATGCGATGGGCTATGACGGTCTCGCTAAAAGGGTTGTGATTTAATGCCTCCGGCATGTTCGGGGCTGAAAC
>JACZVE010000437.1 GCA_022572825.1 SAR324 cluster bacterium | reverse complement strand
TCCTCTGCCGTTCATCGGGCTCTCAGCGGTGTAAGTCCCCCTCTCTGCCCAGCGGAGAGGGGGATTTAGGGGGTGAGGTTCCAACGCAAAGCCGTCATTGGTTAATCTTTGAATGCATTTTGGTATCAGGACTTGCCTGCCAGCGCACGCACGGCCTTCAGGATCGGCTCGCTGGGAAATACCTCATCCGCGGCCAGCTTGCCGCCGGTGGGCTCATCCACGACGGATCGCCAGCGGACGATGCCCTGCTTATCGATGAGGAAAAACGCCTGCCGCGAGAGCATGCGGCCGGTTTCGCCAACGCGCTGAACAACATCGTAACTGCGGATCACCTTCAGATGGGGAGAATCGCTGAGCAGCGGATAGGGCAATCCCAGCGAAGCGGCGAAACTGAGCTGGGAAAACCGCGTCGAAGCGCTGATGCCGAGAACCTGGACATCCAGCTCGGCGAACTGGTCATAGTCGACCTTCCTGGCCGACAGATTGGCCACTCACGTGGGCCCGAAATCGGCCACGTAAAACTCGATCAGTACCAGTTTCTTGCCGTGGTACTGGCTCAGGCTGATAGTGCCCCCCGTCGTGGCGGGCAGCTTGAAATCGGGCGCTTTTTCACCCACCTGCAGCGCCGTGGCAGTCCCCGGCAGCAGCAGCACGCCCACCAGGAGCGCGGTCAACAGCAAATGCCCCATTGCTTTCGCCAACATATCGCTTCTCCTCTATGACAGGTTACAGGCCGCGCGAACTCTCCGCCGGTCCCCTCGCCTTCCCAATTCGGGGAGCGCTCGGGATCAACGGATGAGCCGGTCCGCCTGATACAACACCTCCGGGGCGATCTCGAGCCCCAGGGCCTTGGCCACCTTCAGATTGATGACGAACTCGATTTTGGTATTCACCTCCACGGGAATCTCCGCCGGTTTGACGCCTCGCATGATCTTGTCCACCAGGCGCGCCGCCAGGCGGCCCGATTCGAACAGGGACGGGCCGTAGCTGGCCAACCCGCCCTGGTCTACCATGAACGCGAAGCCGAACATGGATGGAATCCCCTGCTTGGCGGTGGCCTCCAGGATCAAGCCGGGAATGTTGAGGTCCGGGTTGAAGGGTGCCAGGATTCCGTCCACCTCACCGTTGCGAATTCGGGTAAGGGTCGCCCGTGCCTCTTCCTCGCTGCCGAGCGCGCGCTCCTGCAGAATGATCCCCAGGCGATGCGCGGCCTCACGGTATGCCTTCCCCGTGTGTCGAGCGTAATCACTGCTCGCATTGTAGGCAAACAGCACCCGCTTCATTCCCGGTATCAGCGCCCGGAAGACCTCCAGGCGCTTTGGAGCCAGTGCCAAATCCAGATCGGTGAGCCCCGTGATGTTGCCACCGGGCCGGGCGAAGCTCTGGATCAGTCCTCTTCCTATCGGATCGCTGGTAGAGGCGAAGACGATGGGGATGGTGTCGGTGGCCTCCTGCGCGGCTTTTGCCGCTTGCGCACCCGAGCAAAAGATAATGTCCACCCCGAAGCGGACAAGCTCCCTGGCGGCCGGGTAAAGAGCTTGCAGATCCCCTTGCGTAAAGCGGACGCCGATGGTGAAATCCACGTCCTCGCGGTAGCCCAGCGCCAGCAGACCGTCGCGCAGCCCCACCACCGCGGGCGTGGGACCCCAGGATTCGGTGAGCGCGCCGATCTTGACCGGCCCGTCGGCCGACGCCGCCCCGGCGCCCGACAGAAACACCGCCAGAAAAACACAGACCACCCGCCACATCGCACGCCTCCGCTTGTCGTCGCGGCGGCGACTATACCATGCCGGCCGGGCGTGAAAGGTCGGGTTTGTGATCGCCGCCGCGCCGCTTAGACTGGCGCGGCGTAAACAGGGGGGCGTGTGGGGAACGGCGCCGACGAAATATTGCGGCCCGGCCGCGAGGACCGGGTCGCGCTGCTCGGCGACTGGGGCGAGCTTACTTACGGCGCGCTGAACGCGCGCGTCAATCAGTGGGGCCACGGCCTGGGCGAGCGCGGCGTGGGCCGCGGCGACCGCGTCGTGCTGAGCCTCGACGACGACCCGGCGCTGGTCGCCGCCTATCTCGGCGCCATGCGCTTGGGCGCGGTGCCGGTGGCGGTCAACCCGCGCTGGTCGGCCGATGAGATGGCCTTCGCCCTCGACGACAGCGAGGCGCGCTGCGTCGTGACCGACGCCGCGTCGGAGCCCACCGCCCGCGAGGCCATGGCCAGTTTGGCGCGCCGCC
>JACZVE010000102.1 GCA_022572825.1 SAR324 cluster bacterium | reverse complement strand
CTGTCGTCCCGCGCGGCCGTCTCCGGGGCGCCGTCCCGCTCGGCATTGTCCGCGGCCTGGGTCGGGACCGCCCCGGAGGCGTCCTCTGCCGCGGCCGGCTGACCGCCCGATTCGTCCGGCGTTTCGGCGGACGGCGTTTCGGCGCCGGGCGCATCTTCGGCCGGGGGCGCAACTTCCTCAGTCGCGGTCGCGGCGGCGTCCGCGGCCGGGGGCGGCTCCGGCACCGCCACGGCGCTGTCATCGGATGCGGGTGGAGGCGCTGGTTCCGCGGTGCCTTCCGATGTGTCTGTCGCTGTGGCGGCTTCCTCGCCGGCGCCCGCTTGCGCGGGGACCCCCTCCCCATCCTGTTGGCCCCCTTCCGCGACCGGGATCGTGATACCCATTTCAGCCTGGGAGGCCAGCAACCGCTCCCGGATCTGTTCCTCCAAGGAGAGTGCCGTATCCTGTGGACTCATCACGTTGATCTTGTAGCCGAGCAGCTTGGAGGCGAGCCGAACGTTCTGCCCGAAGCGCCCGATGGCCAGGGCAAGCTGGTCCGGCTCCACTTCCACGTCGATCTCCCGCGCCTCGTCGTCGATCTTGATGCGCGAAAGCTCTGCCGGTGCCAATGCATTGGGGACATAGCTGGGCAAATCCTCGGTATAATGGATGATGTCGATCTTCTCTCCCCGCAACTCGCTGATGATGGATTGAACCCGCGATCCTCTCAGACCGACACAGGCCCCCACGGGATCCACATCCGGGTCGTGCGAGCGCACGGCGATCTTCGCCCGCCGCCCCGGTTCCCGCGCCGCCTCGACGATTTCCACGATGCCGTCATAGATCTCCGGCACTTCCATCTCGAACAGCTTGATCAGCAGGGAGGGATGGGCGCGGGAGATCACAAGCAGCGAAGGTTCCTTGGGGTCGTTGAGCACGTCCAACAGGATCACCCGAATGTGATCGCCGCCGGAGTAACGCTCGTTGGGAATCTGCTCGCGCCGGTACAGGATTGCCTCGGTCTGGTTGAGGGTCACGAAGGTGCGGCCGCGCTCCGTGCGGCTGACGATGCCGTTGAGCACTTCACCGACGCGGTCCTTGAAGGTCTCGTAGATCGTCTCCCGCTCGGCCTCCCGGATTTTCTGAAAGATCAACTGGCGCGCCGTCTGCGCGATCACCCGGCTCACCTCCTTGCTGTCGATTTCATATTCCACCTCGTCGCCCGGCTCCGCGAGGGTATCCAGCTTTTTCGCCTCCTCAAGGGAGATCTGATTTTCCGGATCCTCGGGTGACTCTGCGACCGTCTTGTAACGGAAGACCTCCAACTCGCCGGTGGAATCGTTGATGCGGGCTTCGATGTCCTCGAACTGCTTGAACTTGCGCTTGGCGGCCATGGTGACCGCCTCCTGAATCACGGAGACCAGCTTGTCCTGGGCAATCCCTTTTTCCCTGGCGATGTCGCCAATGGCTTCCATTAAGTTTTCCCTGGCCATTTGGTCTGCGCCCGATGCTGTTCGGCGGCCATATCCCGCCGACTGGATGATAATTCACGTCCGAGGCTTGACGGCTTATAGTTGTTTTATAGTGCGCCCGCCCCGCCTCGAAAACGCCGCTTCAAAAGCCCGGCCTCACAGGTCCGGGTCCAGCCGGGCGGAGCCGATGCCTTCCAGTGGCACCTTCAGCTCCTCTTCTCCGACCGAGAGGTAGACGACCTCGTCTTTCACCCCAGTGATGACGCCGCGCACTATGCGCGACTTTCGCTGCTCCAGGCAGCCCGCGGCCAACGCAACGCGGGCCACTTTCCCGATGGATTGCCGGAAGTGCGTTTCCGCCTTGAGCGGGCGAAAAATGCCCGGAGAGGACACTTCCAGGGAGTAGGTTTGCGGGATCGGGTCCTCCACATCCAGCAGCCGTGCCGCCAGTTCGCTGACGGCGCTCAAATCGTCCAGGCCGACCTCCGCACTTCGATCCACGATCAGGCGAAGTACCCAGCCCCCCTCCCTGCGGTACTGCACCTCCAGCAGGCGGCAGCCGGTCGCCGCGATCGGCGCGGCGAGCAGGCGCTCCACCCTGGCTGCAATGTCCGCTTCCGCCGTCATTCCCACACTACCCACAGATCCCGCGGGCGTGATGACGGGGATATCTCGCGCAGCCCGCCCATGAACTCGGACCTGATGAATCATCGCACGCGCACTGGCCATCGGTCGTTAAAATCCCTTTAACCAACAATAATAGACGATTTTGCTGGTCGGAGGCAAGAAAAGCGAAGTGCAGGTAACGCCCAGAGGAAATGCACCTGACGGATCCCCTCCACGGCACGGAGCGCCGTCGAGCGACTCGTGCGCGACGTTCCCCTGGCCGGTGTCGCTGTGGTCATCGACCGCGAGGCCGTCACAGCGCGCCGGCGACAGGCCTCCAGTGAGTGCTAAATGAAATTAAAAGGCGAAACAAATCTGGCGGGAGGACGAGTCCCCACAGGCGCTAACCTAAGATGCATCCGCGGATGAACGCCGATGCACACCGATTAGATCGCATGACGGAAAAGATCATTGGATGTGCATAGCAAGCGGGGAACATGCACGGGTTGTGATTTCTCGAAATAATGTACCAATGATGACATTCACAATCGCCCGATGCCTGAATTACCTCAAAGCCACCGGGCTAAAAGGTGTGCTGGCCTATCAATTTGGAAGGCCAAGAATTTCGGGCAGCCAAGAATCGCAGTCAAGCGTATTGTGAACGGCTTTTGCCACTCGTGTTCATCCGCGTTCATCGGCGGTTACGTAATGAATGCGACGTAAGTTAGCGCTCACGGGACAGCGTCCCCCGGCCCGCCGGACGCAATAATCACACCCTTTTCAGTTCTCGAGGCCGAACAGCGGGCGCAGCCGCACGCCGATCCAGGTGCCGGCGAGGGCGCAGACGATCCACAGCCAGCCGTGCAGGCTGGTCGAGGCCACGCCGCTGAAGAACGCCCCGATGTTGCAGCCGAAGGCCAGCCGCGCCCCATAGCCCATCAACAGGCCTCCGATCAGCGCCGCGAGAAGCGAGCGGGGCGGCACCTTATAGATGGGCGCGAACCTGCCGGCGAGCCCCGCGGCTGCCAACGCGCCCAGGACGATGCCGATGTCCATCACGGAGGTGACGTCCCGCAAGACGCTGCCCTCCAGCGCGGCCTGCGGGAAACCGCCGCTCCAGAACGCGCTGGTGGCGGGGTCCCACCCGACGGCCGCGGCGGCTTTGGCGCCCCACAGCGTGAAGGCCCAGGTGATCGTCCAGGGATGGCCGGCCACCAGCAGGGTCACCCAGTTGAGCAGGGCCAGCAGCCCACCGCTGAACAGCAGCGGCCACGGGCCGCCCAGCAAGCGCTGCCAGTTAAGGCCCTCGCCCCAGAGCGGCCTCTGCTCCGCGCGACCGGCCCACAGCCGCAGGCCCAGCCAGATCGCCAGCAGGGTGCCGAGCTGGAGCGGAAGGGCGACCTCCCAGCCCAGCTCGCGGGCCAGCGATACGCTGCGCCAGCGCGGCAGCCCGGCCCACCATGCCATGCCCAGGCTGCCCCAGAACCCGCCGGCACAGAATGCGAGGAGGGTCACCACCATGCGGGTGCTGCCGCCGCCTATCGTGTAGAGCGTGCCCGAGCCGCAGCCGCCGCCCAGCTGCATGCCCAGCCCGAACAGCAAGCTGCCCACCGCGACCTGCACGCCCACCGGCGCCACCGCGCCGACCACGCCGTGGCCGAACGCCTGGCCCTGGGCCAGGATGGGCGCGAACAGCACCGTGGCCGCGGCGAGCATGACCACTTGGGCGGCGACGCCCGAAACCTCGCGGCGGACGATCGCGTTGCGGTAGGCCGAGGTAAAGCCGAAGGCGGCGTGATACAGGCTCATGCCCAGCAGCCCGCCGATCAGGAGCAGCACCCCGTGCTTCCAGCTGTCGGCACCCAGCACCAGCGCGCCGGCGGCGAGCGCGAGCAGGCCGAGCGCGGCGACGGTGCGCTGCGTGGGCAGCCGGGGCGGCTCCGCGAGGGCGCCGACGGATACGTTCACGCTCGCCCCTCCGGCAAGCGCGCAGATGGAGCAGACTGCGCCGTGAAATGGCAGCCCACGCCGGCGCGCCGGCATCCGTCTTTCACGACAACCCCTGCTGCATCTACTTGCACTACTTGACGGTGCTCGCCCGCATCAGCATGGGCATGGGAAACTTCTTGCCATGATGCGGCTCGAACGCTCCGGCCGGGATGAAGTACCATTGGTTGGGCTGCATGCTGCCCAGGGTCCCGGGGAATTGGGGCAGTCCGTCGAATTTCGCGCCAGCATCGAGTAAGGGCTGCGCGGCCACGAAATCGATCACATCCTCATTGGTTTTTGTCGGGTCAATGGCGTAGTGGGTCATGTGCCCGCCTTGGCCCAAGCCCAGGTCGAAGCAGTACTCGCCGCTGACTTTCGAGAAATCGATGGCGGTATGGGGTCGCAGCGCCAGATGATTGGCAAAGGCGGTGATTTCCGCCGCGACGATGGCGGCCTGCTCCTTCTTGGCCTGCGCCTGCTTACCCCCTGCCCAGACGGCTTGGGAGAACCCGGCGATGAGCAGCGCCAGCACTATCAGAAGTGATTTCATTGCTGTCCCTCCCTAGAGTAGTGAATCAGAAGTTCACTAAATAAATCTTAATAAATATAAGTGATTGATATGGTTGCGCTAGAACCTCTCCCCCGCCATTCGGCATCGCTTGCGAGCCGCGCGCTGCTCCCCCTCTCCCGCGGGAGAGGGGGATGGGGGGTGAGGTGTTGTCTAATGAAAACAGAGGCTTGTTGCGATCGCCCGCATCCGTTAAAAAATACGAATTTTTTAAACGAATTTCAGTTACATCACACTAGGGTATAGTCTGAGCCGAAAATTGCGAGCTGGATTGGTTCACGACTGCTGTAGACGGCTTTAATCCTTCAAATACCATTAAATACCATCAATCCGGGCGGAAGTAAGCTGCAATTCGCCGTATTTCCCGCTCGGATGTGCACTGGCGGGTGTTCAGGCGAGGGACTGCAGCACCAGCTCGGCCACGTCCAGCACCTGTATCTCCTCTTCCCGGCCGGTCTGGCGCACGCCGTCGTCGAGCATGGTCAGGCAGAACGGACAGCCCACGGCGATGGTTCGCGCGCCCACCTCGGCGGCCTGGCGCACGCGCTCCTCGTTGACCCGCGTGCCGATGTTTTCCTCCATCCACATGCGCCCGCCGCCCGCGCCGCAGCAGAAGCCCTCATTGCGGCTGCGGCGCATCTCCACGGGCGTCTCCTTGGCGGATTTGGCCAGCAGCATGCGCGGGGCATCGTACTCGTTGTTGTAGCGGCCCAGGTAGCAGGGATCGTGAAAGGTCACCGTGCCTTCCAGGGTGGGCTTGAGCGTGAGCCGGCCCTGCTCCACCAGCATGGCGATATATTGCGAATGATGAAACACCTCGTAGCGGCCCTCCAGCTGCGGATACTCGTTTTTCAGGGCGTTAAGGCAGTGCGGGCATTGGGTGACGACCTGCTGCACCCCCAGCGCGTTGAGTGTCTCCACGTTTTCGCGCGCCAGGGTCTGGTAGAGCAGCTCGTTGCCGGAGCGGCGGGCCAGGTCTCCGGTACACTTCTCCCGCGTGCCGAGAATGGCGAAGCGGACGCCGGCCTTCTGCAGCAGGATGGCCGTTGCGCGAGCGATCTTCTGACTGCGCTTGTCGAAGGCGCCCATGCACCCCACCCACATCACCACGTCCACCGCTTCCTTGGGTGGCTCGGTCAGAATCGGCACGGGGAAGTCCAGTTCCGCGCACCAGTCGGCCCGCTTGTCGTAGCCGATGTTCCAGGGGTTGGCGTTCTGCTCCAGTCCGCGGAAGGTGGGCGTCAACTCGCGGGGGTAGCGGTCGTGCATCAGAGTCTGCGCCTGGCGCATGGCGATGATGCGCGGTACGTGCTCGATGGAGACCGGGCAAACCTCCTCACAGGCGCGGCACATCGTGCAGGCCCAGAGCGTGTCGTGCCGGATCACATCGCCCACCAGCGCCTTTTTCCCGCTGCTCTGTCCGGTCGCCAGGAGGGTTTGCTGCTCTTCCTCCAGGTGTGCGCGCAGATCGTCGTTGAACCATTTCATGGTCAGCGGCTTCTTGGTGACGTAAGTGGGGCAGATATCGTAGCAGCGGCCGCATTCGGTACAGGTGTACAGGTCCAGCCCCTGCTTCCAGGTGAGGTGCTCCACGCGGTCCACGCCCAGGGCACCCTTTTCCCACTGCGCCTCGTTCTCCAGTTCCAGCAGCGGCGCCGGGGCGTGCGGATAGCCCAGCGAGCCGAAGAACACGTTGGGCAGTGCCGTGATCACGTGCGCGTGCTTGCTCAGCGGCAGCAGATTGAGGAACACCAGGACCACGCCGATGTGTGCCCAGTAGCCGAACTGGTAGAACAGCACGTTGAGTCCATCACCCCATCCCGCCATCCAGTGGGCGAGCAATGCCGCGAATGGCGCCCAGGTCATCTCCGTGCCGAACAGCGGGTCGTGGAGATAGTGAAGGTCGTACCCGTGGTGGAGAATCAGATTGAACTTGGCGGCGTCGTGCAGCAGATCGGTCACCACCACGCCCATGATCAGGAACAGAATGACGAGGCCTTCGATGTTGAGATCCAGCCGCCTGGGGCGCACCACCAGCCGCCGGTAGAGGGCGAACAGCACCATGCACAGCACGACCACTTCCGTCAGGTCACGAATGAACGCGTACAGGTAGCCGCCGAGCGAACCGGAGCCCAGCAGGGGCAGCAGCTCCTGAAATCCCGGATGGTAGGCGTCTCCGATGAGGATGATCTCCCGCACCAGCAGGATCACGAAGCCCCAGAAGATGAAAAAATGCAGGGCGCCAGACGAACGCTCGCGCTGCCGGGCCACCATTTTGGACTGCCCGAAGCCGATGCGCAGCAGCAGCCCGAGGCGCTTTCCGGGCTGGTCGAGCCGGTTCTCCGGAGCCATGCGGGCCATCAGCCTCATCTTGGTCGCGATGGAATAGCCGAACACGGCCAGGGCGGCAATCAAACTCAGCGTCATCAAAATGGGTTCCATCAGGGCTCCGCTTTAGATCGATTTGACAGGGAATTCGCCCAGCGTTGCGGGCCGCGGCCTGCCCGTGGCGCCCCAGACCAGCCCGGCGCGGCGGCCGATGCGGAAAGATACCGCCGAATCAGGACTTGTGCTTCTTGATTTCCTCGAGCAGCACCGGAACGACCTTGAACAGGTCGCCGACGATGCCGTAATCGGCCACCGAGAATATGGGGGCATCGGGGTCCTTGTTTACCGCGACGATCAGCTTGGATCCGCTCATGCCGGCCAGATGCTGGATGGCGCCTGAGATCCCGATGGAAAAGTAGACGTCCGGCGAGACCACGCGGCCCGTCTGGCCCACCTGCAGCTCGAAAGGCATCCAGCCCGAATCGACCACGGCCCGCGAGGCGCCATAGGCAGCGCCCAACTCATCGGCCAGCGGCTGCACGAATGTGACCCCCTCGGGGCCTTTCACACCCCGCCCCACCGAGACGATCACCGAAGCGTCGCCCAGATCGAGCCGGCCGGTATCCTCCTGGACCACTTCCCTCACCACCAGCCGCCCGTCGCCCTCCGGGATGGCCAGCGCCACCGCCTCGGCCGGCTTCGGTTCGGCGGGTTGCGCGTCGAACGCGCCGCTGCGCACGGTGATGACCTTGAGGCCGTCTCTGACGATGCGTACCTTCTGCTGGATTTTGGTGGCCATGGCGGGTCGGCGCACCTCCACGTTGCCGCCTGCAATCTCCACGGCGGCGCAGTCACTGACGAACGGCGCGTTCAGGCGGGCGGCCACGGCGGGTCCCAGCGCCTTGCCCATCTCCGACGCGCTGAACCACACCATGTCCGGCCGGGCCTGCCCGATGGCGTCCACCACCGCGGCGGTATAGCGATCCACGGCGAAGTTGGCCAGCGACTCGTCATCGGCCACGTACACCTTGCCGGCCCCGTGGCCGGCCAGCAGCCCCGCATGTTTCTGCACGCCATCGCCGATGAGCACCGCGTCGCCCGTCCACGCCTCCTGGCGGATCTTGCTCAGCAGCTCCAGAGTGGGCTTGCGAACCTCGCCCGCCTTGACCTCCGCAACGACCAGTATCTTGCTCATGGGTCTTGCCTGCTCCGGGTGCGCCCGCCTCTACTTCGCGTCACGAGTGCGCGATACGGCGGCTTGAGAGCCCCGCACAAAATCTATGAGGTACTCGTATTGCCCATCCACGGATTATGCGGAAGGAGTTGAGATAGGTTCTACGCAAATATCTTCGCCTCGTTGGCCAGCAGCTCGACCACCTGGCGCGTGATCTCCTCCGGCTCGCCCTCGAACTTCTTGCCGGCCAGGCGTTGCGACGGCGGGGCGAACTCCACGATTTCGATACCGGCCCCGGCGGCCCCCACCTCGCCCGGATCGATATCGAGGTCGGCCAGGGTCAGCACCTCCATCGGTTTCTTTTTGGCCTGCATGATCCCGCGCAGGGAGGCCAGCCGGGGCTCGTTGAGGCTGTCGTTCGCGGTCAGCAGCGCCGGCAGGGTCAACTCGAGGATTTCCGCGCCCGCATCCCCTTTTCGTTTGAGCGTGAGCTTGCCGCCGGCCGACTGCGTGTCGATATGGATGACGTTCACCGCCAGCGGCACGTTCAGCAGTTCGGCCAGCGCGGCGCCGGTGGCGCCCATGTCGGTATCCTGAGCCTGGCGGCCGGTGATCACCACGTCGAAGGGCTGCCGGGCGATGGCCTTGGCAAGAATTTTTGC
>JACZVE010000101.1 GCA_022572825.1 SAR324 cluster bacterium | reverse complement strand
CGCTAATGACACGGCGGCCGGATGTTCCGAGAGAAAAGCTCGGTTTATGATGGTTTCGCCGCGGGCGAATAGAAACTCGCCGGATACCGAGCTTGTCTAGAAGGGCTGTGATTTATCCGAAGAAAAGCAAATGCGGGGGAAGAATCGTGCGACTCGCAAGCGATTCGTCCCCCCGCGCCCCCCGAATACTGAGGTTGAGATATTTCATCGTAAGTCTTAGTAAGTTGTTTATATAGCACTTTCCCGAAGTGTAGGGGGCGGCAGCGCTTGCGAGTCGCGCGCTGCTTCCCTGCTGGGGGCGAAGCCCCCAACCTGCCGCAGGCATTTAATCACAGACCTTTTAGTACTACTATGTCAGTTATGGAACGTCGTGAGTAATTACAGATACTTACGAGATCGCAGCCTCAGTTGAACACAGGTTCATGCTGATCTGAGCCGTTGAAATTGTTTGTATCAGTGTTCATCCGTGTTTATCTGTGGCTGAAACTGACACAGTAGAGTATTAGTTCAGGCCCTTTTTTCTGCTGTCTTTGCAGGCTTGATTGTAAGCCATTTTGCCTGTCTCTCTTAAAGGAGCAATCGTGAGCACGACCAAGGGAGAGACCGAGCCGGTCACCATCCGCCTGGCCCCGAAGGGCCCGCTGATCGTCAAGAACCTGGAGCGCCTGCAAAACTCCAGGGGAGAGGCGATCGCAAGCAAGCCAACCATCGCGCTCTGCCGCTGCGGGGGATCGGCCAACAAGCCCTTCTGCGACGGCACCCATGCGAAAATCGATTTCTCCGGGGAGAACACGGCCGACAAGGGCGCCGACAGGCAGGATGCGTATGCGGGCGGGGAGGTGACCATCCAGGACAACCGCTTCCTCTGCGCCCACATCGGCGAGTGCACGGACAACCTCGCGGCGGTCTTCCGGCTGGGCACGGAACCCTGGATCGATCCCGACGGGGCGGACGGCCAGGCAATCATGGAGACGATTCGCAAATGCCCTTCCGGGGCCCTTGGCTACGTGTTCCAGGGCGCGGCCTATCAGGAGCCACAAGGCGAGCCATGGATCACCGTTTCCAAGGATGGCCCCTACTTCGTGCGGGGCGACGTCGCGCTGGATGGCGTCGCCTGGAGCGCGAGCGCCGACAAGCGACGTTACGCGCTCTGCCGCTGCGGTGCGTCGGCCAATAAACCGTTCTGCGACGGCAGCCACGGGCGGGTCGAGTTTCAGGACGACGGAAACTGAATACACCATGACCAAAGCGGCCATCATCGGAGCGGCGGGCCTTTCCGGCCTGGAACTGATCCGCCTGCTTGCCCGGCACGGAGGGGTGGAGCTGTCCGTGGTGACTTCCGGCAAGCACGAGGGCCGGGCCGTGGGCGAAGCATTCCCGGAGCTGAGCCGTGTAGGGCTCACCTTTCGCGGCCATGACGCAACCTTGGACGGCTGCGACGTGGCCTTCCTCGCCGTGCCGAACCAGGCGAGCCTGGAGCAGGCCCCCAGGCTGCTGGATCAGGGTGTGCGGGTGATCGATCTCTCAGGCGTGTTCCGGCTGGCGGACGTGGCCGTATTCCAGCGCTTCTACGGGCTCACCCACACGGCGCCGGAGGCATTGCGCCAGGCTGTGTTCGGATTGCCGGAGGCCTTTCGCGAGCGGATTGCCGGAGCGCGGCTGGTGGCCAACCCGGGTTGCTATCCCACCGGGGCGCTGATCGGCCTGCTGCCGCTGGGGGAGCTTGCGGGCACACTGGCCGCGCCGCCCGTCATCGACGCGAAATCCGGCGTTTCCGGCGCCGGTGGGCGGGTGGAGGACGACTCCAGCAACTTCATGGAGGTCAACGAGAACTTCCGGGCCTACAAGGTGTTCAGCCATCAGCACACGCCGGAGATCGAGCAGTATCTGGCTCAATGCACCCCCTACGATCCCGCGACGCAGGGCGCGGTCGTGTTCACCCCCCACCTGCTGCCCATCTCCCGCGGCATTCTCTCCACGATCTACCTGCGCTTCCAGCAGCCCATCCCGCCGCGGGAGCTGCGGCGCCGCTATGCCCGCTTCGCCGAGGCCGAGCCGTTCGTGACGCTGCTGCCGGAGGGGCGCGGCGCCGAGCTCAAGATGGCCAATTACACCAACGACTGCGTCGTCAGCCTGCACCCGGACGATTCCGGCCGCAACTGGGTGGTGCTGACCGCCATGGACAACCTGCTCAAAGGAGCCGCGGGGCAGGCCGTGCAGAACATGAACCTGATGTTCGGCTTCGGGGAGACGGAGGGGTTGGTTTAGGCTGAGCGCGTGGGGCGGCAACCTGCACCCAAATAAATTTTACAAAAACAATCGGTTAGCTTCCAAGACCAGCAATCCTAACCCCCGTAAAATGGGGGCATGGGGGGACTGATACCAAAATGCATTCAAAGATTAATTAATGACGGCTTTGCGTCGGAACCTCACCCCCTAAATCCCCCTCTCTGCCCAGCGGAGAGGGGGAAGAAACGCGAGACTCGCAGCGTTTCAACGCGCGACTCGCAAACGTTTCAACGCGAGCTGGCGAACGTTTCAGGGGGTGAGGTTCCAACGGCGAGCCGTCATAAGTTTGTCCTTCAAATCGCCGCCACCGGAACACCGGCGGCACACCGGTCGGCGCTGGAAACTTCAGGCTGATGGAAGGGTTACGGCGCACTACGACTTGGCGGCGGCAACAGCCACGGGCGCTGCCCGTTGCGCCATCTGCGCGGGGACGACCTCGTGGATCCACCCGAAGGGGTCGGGCTGCTCCCCATACTGAATGGCCATCAGTGCTTCAAAAACCTTGCGCGCCAGCGGACCCGTCTGGCCGTCGGCCACCTCGTATGTGGCGCCCTTGTACTCCAGTTGGCCCACCGGAGAAATGACGGCCGCCGTGCCCGCGCCGAAGGCCTCCTCCAGCGTGCCGTCGGCGTGCGCCGCCAGCAGCTCGTCGATGGTGATGCGGTATTCCTCGACGGGCACGTTCCAGCTTTTGAGAAGTTGCAGGGCCGAGTCCTTGGTGATCCCCGCCAGAATGGTTTCGCCCGCGGGCGGCGTGATCACCTTGCCGGCGATCTTGAACAGGATGTTCATGGAGCCTACTTCCTCCACGTACTTGCGGCTGGCCGCATCCAGCCACAACACCTGGGTATAGCCGGCCTTGATGGCCTCCTTTTCCGCCACCAGGCTGGCGGCGTAGTTGGCTGCCGTCTTGGCGGAACCGAGCCCGCCGGGGCCTGCCCGCGAGTACTTCTCGCAGACGGTGATTCTGATCGGGTTGAATCCCTCCGGGTAGTAGGCCCCCACCGGTCCGGTGATGATGAAAAACAGCACCTGCGAGGCCGATTTCAACCCGATGTAGGGCTCCGTCGCGATCATGGTCGGACGGATGTAGAGCGACGTGCCGCGGGAACGGGGGATCCACTCGTGATCCAGCTCCAACAGGGCCTCGATACCCTGCATGAACACCTGCTCGTCAAGCTGCGGCAGATCCAGCCGGGCCGCGGAGCGGTTGAAGCGCGCGGCGTTGGCGCGGGGCCGGAACAGATTGATGCTGCCGTGCGGATTGCGATAGGCCTTGAGACCCTCGAATATGGTTTGCCCGTAATGGAGCACCAAAGCAGACGGCTCCAGCGCCAGCGCACCGTACCTGCCTACCGTGGCATCGCTCCATCCACCGTCCGCCGTCCACTTCATCGTGAACATGTGGTCGCTGTAAGTTCTGCCAAAGCCCAACTTGGTCTCGTCCCCTGGCTTGGAACGCCGCTCCCCTGGCGGAACGGGATTGATCTTGAACTCCATGGATTCTCTACCGATCGCCGCGCGTGTTCTTGGAGATGGGTTCTAGGATACTGATTCGTGGAGAGAGTAGGGCGTGTCCGGCCGACGGGGGGAAGCGAACACCCAGCTACGGGTCGGCCACCGCGTGGCTACCCTTGCCTACGAGCGAGCGCGAGTAGCGTGTTCTAGGGAAAATCGCCGGAAAAGTCAAGCCGTATCAATGCTCAGGGCCTGCAATGATCGTTTCCCGCCATAGGCGTTTGCCCGATTGCCGGCGACAACGCTTGTATGATACCCGCTAGGTGGCATGGGCGGTCCGCAGCGGGCGACGCCCAAAAACCAGCACTCGTCCACGGAACAGCCGTGCCCGGAATCCAGCTCCCGCACCTGGGATACGCCACCCGCGAGGGAACCATCCTCAGCTGGCTGAAGGCGCCGGGCGATCCGGTGCGCGCGGGCGAGGGCGTGGTGGAGGTGGCGATGGAAAAGACGGTGCACGTCCTCGTGGCCGAAGTGGACGGCGTGTTCCTGGCGGCGTGGGCGCCGGAAGGAGCGATCGTTCCCGAGGGGGAAACCATCGGCTGGATCGGCAACCCCGGCGAAAAGCCGCCCGCGGGCCAGTGTCGGCTGGTGGGCTGGGAGCCGCAGATCGCGCCCCCACCGGATAATCTTGCCGAATTGATCCACTCCGCCTCGCGGGGCGCTCCCTCCGCCGGTAAGATCGACGCGGAGGGCGGCGCGGCTCCCGGGGACGCCTTGGACAAGCATCGCAGGGTGCTGCGCGGTCAACTGCGGCGGGTCACCGCTCAGCGGATGGCCAGGTCCTGGCAGGACGCGCCCAAGGTGGATCTGTTTGCCGATGTGGATTTCACCCGCGTGGAGTCCCATCGGCAGGCCTTGAAAGCAGCAGGCCACGAGGCGCCCAGCTACAATATCTACATCGCGCACGCGGTTGTAAGGGCCTTCCAGGACCTGCCCAGCTTCAACTATCACCTGATCGACGGGGAAGCGGTGGCCCTGGAAGGGATCCACGTGGGCATGGCGGTGGCGCTGGGGGACAACCTGGTGACCGTGTCCATGAAGGATCTGAGCGGCGCCGGGCTGCAGGAGATTCAGCGGCGCTTCAAGGGGCTGATCCGCAAGGCACTGCGCATGTCGTTGCACCGGGACGAGCTTTACGGAAGCAGCCTTACCATTACCAGCCTGGGCGAGTTCGACGTCTCCGCGTTCACGGCCGTGCTGAACCCACCGGAAATCTTCATCCTGGCCATCGGCAAGGTGGAGGAGCGGGTCGTCGTCAAGGACGGAGCGATCGCCGTGGCCCCGATGTGCACCTTTTGCCTCAGCTTCGATCACCGCGCCGTGGATGGCGCCCCCGCCTCCCGCCTGCTGCAACGCATCAAGCACCACATGGAGGCGGAGCCGGGGCCATAATGATCGCGGCCCTGATACCTGAGATTTGGGCGGAGGCCTGTCCGCACACCGCAAATGGCGGGGCGGGACGCTGCGGCCGGCGCGGTGGCCGCGGCCGGCGGTATGGCATGGATAACGGCAAGCAGGAGGATCACTCCTCCTGGGAAAAGGCTTCCTCGGGCGCGCCATAGCCGCCGTCTAGCGAGCGGCCCAACGTTTTTTCCTGCTGCTCCTGATATTCCAGACTGTAGCGCGCCAGGGGCATGATCAGCAGCCGTTTGGGATTGATGGGCTCATCCGTTCCTTCGCAGAGCCCGTAGGTGGAATCATCGATGCGTTCGAATGCGTCCTCGATTTGCTGCAGACGCCGCAGATGGCGCTGGTGCATGATCAGGTTGAATTCCCGGTCGCGCTCGTTGGAGGCCTGATCCAGGTCGTCACCCACATCCGAGCTTTCCTCGCGGGGCTTGAGATCGCTCTGCATATGCGCGTTGACGATATTCAGGCTCTCCTCGCGCATTTCCTGCAGCTTGGCGATGATCTGGCTGAGCGTCTTGCTGTCAATGTGAGGTATCTTCGACTTGATTTTCGCATTCTTTGAAGTAGCCATCGTGTGTTTCGCTATCCCTCCGCGTTGGAAATACCCTGCCGGTCGATAATTCGAAAATGCTTTGCAATTCGAAAAATGCTTATCGGAAGACGACTGCGAATCATCCAGAGCACCGCTTGATGCCTCCGTTGCAGAGCGGCGTCCCGTGGCAGGTGCAATGGCTTGCGCCCCGTCTGCGATCACCCGTCATGAGGTGCGGGCGGGGCTTTCCCTGATAGACTATCCGCCGCCAAGGTGCAACAGAAATATATCGCTGCCCCGCCCCGCCGGCCGATCCGCGCACTTATGCGTCCATTCAGCGCCGTGCCATCAGCCCGGCGGACAGGGGAGCGCGCTTGCCCCGCCGCGGTGCCCGCGCAGGTCGTGGCCCCAGGCAGCCGCTGGTGAATGGTGCTGCGGTTCGGGCCCCGATTCGGCGAACGGCCAAGCCGTGCCGCGGCGGTACGGGTTGTGATGCATTATTTTCCCCCGCACAGCCTCGAATCGCAAGACCTAAAGCGGCAACGGTGCACGCGGCGCCACGTCCGCCGTGAGGCGACTCATCCCAGCAGGTTCAGGCTGTGGCTGAAGAAAGGCGCGAACACCAGGCTGATGATGGCCTGCAGCTTGATGAGGATGTTCAGGGACGGCCCGGAGGTGTCCTTCATCGGGTCGCCCACCGTATCCCCGACAACCGCCGCGGTGTGCGCAGCCGAGCCCTTGCCGCCCAGATTGCCCGCCTCGATGTACTTTTTGGCGTTGTCCCACCCCCCGCCGGAATTAGCGCAAGAGATCGCCAGCACCACACCGGCCACCAGGCTGCCGATCAGCAAGGCGGCCAGCGCCTCCGCACCGAACAGATACCCCACGACGATGGGCGTGAGGATCACCTGGGCACCGGGCAACAGCATTTCCCGCAGGGAGGCGCGGGTGGAAATGTCCACGCACCGGCGGTAATCGGGCCGGCCGAACTTCACACCCAGATTCACGCGGCGCAGCAAAGTCTCATCGGACGGGTTACCGGCACCACCGATCTCCTTGCGCATCGCCTCCACGAGCTCGGCATCGGTGGCGAACTTGCGGCCCAGCAAGCGCCGCAGCCGGGAGATCAGGTCGCGGGCCAGCCCGTCGGTCTCCATGGCCTGCAGGGAGCGCTCGGTCAGCTCGAAGGAAGGGCGCAGCCCCGGAATGGTGGCGAATTGGTGCCGCACCTCCCGGATCATGTCCATTGCCGCCTTGCCGACCGACTTCATGGTCATGGCGGTGAAGATGAAAGGCAGCATCGCTCCCACCATAAGTAACGTGATCACCGCCGGCTTGAGCATGTCCAGGCTGGTTACGTCCGAACGGACGAGAAAAGCGGAGAACAGCGCCAACGAGGTGAGCGCCGCCGAGCCGATGGCGAAGCCCTTGCCGATGGCCGCGGTGGTGTTGCCGGCGGAATCCAGGGCGTCGGTGCGGACGCGCACGTGGCTGCCCAGCCCCGACATTTGCGCGATGCCGCCCGCATTGTCGGCGACGGGCCCGAAGGCATCGATGGTGAGGCCGATGGCGATCGTGCCCAGCATGCCCAGGGAGGCCACCGCAATTCCGTACATGCCGGCAAAGTGGTACCCCACGAACACCGTGGCCGCGATGAACAGCACGGGAAACATGCTGCTCTGATAGCCCAGCGACAGGCCGTAGATCACGTTGGTTGCCGCTCCGGTCTGGGATGCCCGCGCCACCTCGCGCACGGGCAGATAGCGGTGAGAGGTGTACACCTCGGTGATAATACCGATCAGCATCCCCGCAACGAGCCCTGCCAGCACGCAGTAGTAAACGCCCATGCTGGTGTATTGCACACCCCCGATCTCGAATTCGCCGGGCAGCACCTCGCGCGTGACGAAGAACAACACGGCGGCCATGATCACCGTGGACAGCACCAGCGTGCGCTTCAAGGCGGACTCGATCATCTGCTCGTTGCGGGTGCGGGCGAACACGGTCGACACCAGCGCGATGGGAATGCCCACTGCCGTAATCAGCACCGGGTAGAGCAGGGCGCCCAAGTCGGCGGCAAACGCCACCGCCCCGATGACCAGGGCCGCGCAGGTGCTTTCCGCCACCGAGCCGAACAGGTCCGCCCCCATGCCCGCGATGTCGCCCACGTTGTCGCCCACGTTGTCCGCGATCACGGCCGGATTGCGGGGATCGTCCTCGGGTATGTTCTCCTCCAGCTTGCCTACGAGATCGGCCCCCACATCCGCCGCTTTGGTGAAGATTCCGCCACCGACACGGGCGAACAGGGCGATCGAGGAGCCGCCCAGCCCGAAGCCGGCCAGGGCCTCCATCACGTGCCAGCGCGAGTCCCCTGCCATGAGCTGGTCCAGCAGCAAATACGTTCCCATCAGGCCCAGCACGGCCAGCCCCACCAGGCCGAATCCCATCACGGCGCCGGTATTGAACGCGATGCGGAAGGCGCGACCCAGGGACGACTGCGCGGCGGCGGCGGTGCGCACGTTGCCCATGGTGGCGGCCTGCATGCCGATGAAACCGGCCAGAATGGATATCGAGGCGCCCACCAGAAAGGAGAGCATCGACTGCCAATCCACCACCGCCCATACCAGCCCGCCGAACAGTGCCATGAACGCCGCCATGTATACGTATTCGCGCGTGAGAAACGCCATGGCGCCTTCGGATATGGCGGCGGCGATTTCCAGCAGCCGCTCCGCTTGATCCTCGTCCGCGGTGCCCTGTGTGGGCGAATTCCGGTGCACCACCCAGGCGAAGAATACTGCCGCCAGCAGGGACAGCGCGCCAAACAGGATTATCGTCCACATTACCGCCATGGTCGTCCCTTTCTTTTAAACGCTACGCGCGCGCCGGCTGGCCCAGCCAGCGGACAAACGGTGCTTGCCCGCCAGGAATCACCGCCCAGACCCTCCAGCCGGCTCGCCGAAGCGGCCACGTCGTGACCGGCAGCCCGGAACGCCGCGGCAAGCGCGAAGGTGGCCCGGCGCCCGGGGCGGGGGCAGTCCGCCTTGGGGATGCGGGTTCGCGATGGACAGTCCTGACAGT
>JACZVE010000436.1 GCA_022572825.1 SAR324 cluster bacterium | reverse complement strand
CGCAATTGTCAAGCAATATTAACGAAAATCCTGATAAATTTGCAGTGGCGTATAACTATTGCGCAAGATGGAACGCCTCGCTCCCACGCCCATAAGTTGGGCAGTCAGGGCGCGCAAACTATTGCTTCCACCCGGTCGCCGTGCGGCGGGCGGAGGTTGCACCAGCGATTGCTGCGGGTGATCCATCGAGCGCCTCCATTTTATAGCGCCGTACACTGGCCGCCGTCGTGCCTGAGCCAAAAACTACCCAACGGCCCCCCTTTCTGCGGGGCCCAAACCGTCCTTGAGCAAACTCCACGACTGAGTTTTCCCCATTGTGCATCTATATACGATGAGCACATCCAAAATCGCATCCCCCAAACGGAGGATGGACCCTCATTTTTTTATCCTACAAATGAAGGATAAACCGGGGCGCAAATCGGCAGAAATAAGGTATAATTACTACGGATTTCGGCGCTGGAGCGCCTAAATACAGGGAGGAAGGGGTGGTGCGAAAATTCGGCGGTTAATGCGCTATTATGGGTGCGCCTGGAGCCGGGCAACGAAGGTTTTTGGCGTGCCATTGCGGATATTGTGGATATTCCGGATCGATTGATCGAATGTTCGCTGCCGGCACAGCCAGCAAATTTCGGGCTCCTTGCCGATCCGTTGAGGGAACAGCAGGTTAGCGAGGTTAGCTTCGAGCCTGCTTTGGCGGAGCAGAGCTAGCGGGGTTTCTTCCTCCGCTCCGTTGCGGTGCGACGGTCAAAAGGACCGTCCAGGGCATTTCCCAGCAGGATTCCCTCGCTAATGAGGGAGGTGGGAGAGGAGCGGATCAGATTTATCAGTTCGGACTGCCGCCTGGTACCCGTTTTGGAAAATACGGAACCGAGCTGATCACGGGCGGTGTATCTGCTGATTTCGAACTTATCCGCGATTTTATCCAGGGAAAGCCCGTTGGCGAGCTCGCCCACCAGGTTGGCCTCCGCTGCGGTAAGATTGTACAATGATTTCAATGATTCGACGGAAACTGCATGGGGGTAATTGGGGGCGGAAATGAATACCGCGGCGCAAATCCGTTTTCCGGTCAGCCCCAAATCATTTCTATTGGTGCGAAAGGGTGACACCAACACATGATGGGGTGCATCGGGAAGTATCCCTACCCGGATCACCCCGCCGGGATGAAGCCCTCGCCCCAAGCCGGTTTGCACCGCATTATATATCATCTCCTGCAGAGCCTTTGCTTGTTCCGGCCATTCGGCCGAGAGCCCGTCCGGCCTCACGACAACGCCATCGCCGAACTTGGTCAGTTCCTCCGCTTTGCGATTGAGATAAACCGGCCGCTGACTCTCGTCGATGAATATCACTCCGATTTCCAGATTATCCAAAACGGTCGTGGCAGCCTGAGGATTGGCCAGCAAATCCCAGAATTTCTGATTGATGAGCAGAGCCCTTTTCAGGTGGGGTTGAAACACCCTGATCCGCTCAATGTCACGCTCACCGAAGGCCGTCTTATTTTTTGGCCGCTGCATATCGATCAGGGCGACGCGGGCGTCGTCTCTGAAAATTATAGCACCTGCATGATAATGAATATTTTGCGGGAGCAGCCAGCCATTATAGTATTCTGTTTTGACTAACTGGTTTTCCTCGATGAGCATATGGGATGAAAATACGATATAAGGTGTCTTATTTACGATGTCCAGAAAAGGATTAATATTAACGAAATGATCGCGATACTCCTGCAATAGGTCTTCATCCCTTCCAAATGACTTTATGAAACTAAGATCTCGCTCTTTCACGTTATGAAAGGTTAACACGCCAGAAGAAGCACGGATTTTAACGGCGAGATCCGAAATGAAATCCGGCCACAACTTTGGATCCAATGCCGCGTCATAGATGCGGCCAACCAGGTCGAGATTGGATTTGCTCGGTTTTTTCCGAGGTGTTCGCGCTGCTTCCATTAAATCGATTTTTTCCGGATGGATTGTCCAAGGACGGCTGACTGCGGCCCCTCGTCGCCGTGCGACGAGTGTACTATACCACATAACCGGGAATTGAAATCACTTAAAATCTGTCGTCATCAACGTTGCCGCCAGTAGACAGAAATCAGAGCCTGGACTGGGACAAACGATCGCGGGCGCGGCGTCGTGAAATAGTCCCGCGCCGAGCAGGGGGAGTAAATATGCGGCGGGAGGGGCAGTCTTGGCAATGGCCGATTCAACAGAGCCAGCGGATCCGGGCCGAATCTTCGCGGTTAGGGATTGGATTTGCCGCGGGACCTCGTTAAA